>JBGTCW010000055.1:0-12214 GCA_041748635.1 Ilumatobacteraceae bacterium
TTCCGTGCGGACGAGGACGGTTCCTGTCCACAACGTGCCGTACCGTCTCGGCCATGACCACCACGCACCGGCGCGACGAGCTGATCGACCAACTCGACTGGCACTGGCAGCACCACCTGTGCCCTCGCCTCGACGACCTCACGGAAGACGCCTATCTCTGGGAGCCGGTTCGCGGGTGTTGGAGCCTGCGACGTCGACAGGACGCCGTCACCCCGATGGCCGTCGGCGCTGCTGACACCGTGATCGACTACGAGTACCCCGAGCCAGTGCCCGCACCGGTCACGACGATCGCATGGCGCATGGGCCACGTGTCGATCGGCGTGCTCGGTTCGCGAGCGGCGAATCATTTCGGCGACGGCGGGATCGCCGTGCGGACGACCGACTGGCCGCTGTCCGCATCGGGCGGGGTGGACCTGCTGCGGCACCACTACGACGCATGGATCACGGGACTGCGCTCTCTGAACGACGCCGCGCTGGAGCGTCCGTGCGGACCGTCCGAGGGACCGTACGCCGAGCACTCCTTCGGCGCACTGGTCCTGCACATCACCCGCGAGGTCATCCACCACGGTGCGGAGATCTGCCTGCTGATGGATCTCTTCCGCGAGCGCCACCGCTGGACCGGAGACCGTGCCTGAGGACGGCGGGCGACGGCTCCGGAGCTAACGTCCGTGGCCGTATGGGCATCGGCAGCAACGTCTACAACATCTTCTTGATCGCACACCTCCTGACCGCGACGGTGGCGTTCGGTCCGCTGTTCCTCTATCCACGGCTGCATCGCAGCGGCGAGACCGCGACGATCGCCGCCCTGCATCTGCGGCTCGTCTTCCCGGCGCTCGCGCTGATGTGGGTGCTCGGTATGGGGCTGGCCGGCCTGTCGGACAACGTGTTCGAGGTCTCGCAGCTGTGGCTGACGCTGTCGATCATCAACTGGGTCGCGCTGATGGCGGTGAGCTGGTTCCTGATCAAGCCGGCGCTCACCGACACCAGCGACAAGGCGAAGTCGCTCCTCGGAGCCGGTACCGGCATCACCCACCTGCTCTTGGTGGTCGGGCTCTACCTGATGGTGTTCAAGCCCGGCTTCTGAGTGCTCGGACACCGACGTCCGCTCCGGTGACCGAACAGGCCGAGCACCGGGCCGCGCCGGTGTTGAAGAACGACACCGTGCCGGGAACCGACGCCGACGACCGACGCCACCCGAGCGACTCGTAGAACGAGGTGGCTCGGGCGACGTCGGCGACGCCGAGGGTCACCAGACTGATGCGGGCGGGGACCTATACGCAGTCACGACACCGGTCAGCCGAGGTCGATGGGTGCGTCGTCGGCGTCGGTGAACGCTTCGGCGACCTCCGCGACCTCGGCCGGCTCGTCGCTCTGCTTGAGACCGGCCAGGGTCAGCACCTTGTCGCTGATCTCCATCATGATCTCGGGGTTGTCGGCGAGGAACGTCTTGGCGTTCTCGCGGCCCTGGCCGAGCTGCTCGCCCTCGTAGGTGAACCACGCCCCGGACTTCTTGACGATGCCGAGGTCCACCGACATGTCGAGCAGCGAGCCCTCACGGCTGATCCCCTTGCCGTACATGATGTCGAACTCGGCCTGCTTGAACGGCGGCGAGACCTTGTTCTTGACGACCTTGACGCGGGTGCGGTTGCCCACGATCTCGGTGCCGTCCTTCAACGACTCGATCCGGCGGATGTCGAGCCGGACCGACGAGTAGAACTTCAACGCCCGGCCACCGGGGGTGGTCTCGGGAGAGTTGTGCACCATCACGCCGTCGACGAAGTAGTTGTGCGTGCCGGCGACCTCGAGGTCGAAACGGTGCATGCTGCGCGTCGGTGGCTTCACCGCGATCTTGGTGATCCGCATGGGTGCGAGGACCTGGCCGGGAGTCGCGAACGACGCCTCGACGGCGAACCGACCCCGGTACTTCGGGAGCAGCTTGTACGCCATCGACGGATGCACGAACGACGCGATGAGCGCATGGAGCTTGGCCGTCTCCGCCGTCGGGAACTGCAGGACCGCCATCTGGCGGGCGCCGCGCTGCTGGAGCTCGGCGTGGATGCCCCAGGTGTCCGCGAGATACGCGCGGAGGCGCTCACGGCTGTCGGGCGACATGGCCTGGACGCAGACCTCGGACCGGCCGCTGCCGCCCTCGGTGCGTTCCTGGAGGCCCTTGGACCGGAGTGTGAAGCCACCGTCGTCCATGTACCAGACCGCCAGCGACAACGGCGTGAGACGCTTGAGGTAGTCGTCGCTGAGGACCTTGGTGCCACCGACATACACGGCGTCACGCAGCTCCGCGAGCTCCACGAGCGGCTGGACGTCGTGGAACACCGCGCCCTTGGCGGTGGTGGACCGGCTCACGGTCAGGTCGGCGAACAGCGATGCCTTCCAGTCGGCGTACTCGGCCTGGGCCGCACCGTGACCCCACCGGAAGCAGGCTCCGTTGCCGGATCGGCTCGGCGACAGCGAGCCGTCGCCCATCAGGCCACCCAGCACGACCTCCCACTGCTGGTCGCTCAGGAGCTGCGGCACCGCTTGGAGGACACGGTCGCCGACGATCAACTCGCCGGCCGACCGCCATCCACCGGGGGTGGAGATCTGGTGGTTCTCGGTGGCAGCGAACTGTGCCCGGCCGTTGCCCCCTCCACGCTCGACCGTGAACTGGAGGAACTGCTCGGCCACGCCGTTGTCGAACCAGTTCGTCACGGGCCGGGAGACCAGTTCACCGCGCTCGAAGTCGTACGAGAGGACCTCGACCGGCATCCGCTGGTGGACGACCTTGCCGATCTTCTCCTGGGTGCCGTCGGCGAGGGTGACCCGGGTGTCGTAGGAGAAGCACCCGAACATGACGCCGATCTTCTCGCGCAGCTGGTTGATGAAGATGGCGATGGTGTTCGTCTTGTTCAAGTTGGCGGTGAGCTTGCGCAGAGCCTGGCTCATCAGCCGGGCCTGCAGGCCGACGTGGCTGTCGCCCATCTCGCCCTCGATCTCGGCCCGGGGCGTCAGTGCCGCCACCGAGTCGATCACCAGCACGTCGACCGCGCCCGACCGCACCAGCATGTCGGCGATCTCGAGCGCCTGCTCGCCGGTGTCGGGCTGCGAGATCAGCAGCTGGTCGATGTCGACGCCGATGGCCTTGGCGTAGATGGGGTCCATGGCGTGCTCGGCGTCGATGTAGGCGCACGTACCGCCGTTGCGCTGGGCCTCGGCCACCACGTGCATGGCGAGGGTCGACTTGCCCGACGACTCGGGACCGAAGATCTCGGTGACCCGGCCGCGGGGCAGGCCACCGATGCCGAGCGCCAGGTCGAGCGACAGCGCCCCGGTGGAGATGGCGTCGATGCCGAGGGTGGTCTTGTCACCCATCCGCATGATGGAACCCTTGCCGTACTGCTTGTCGATCTGGGCCAGGGCCATCTCGAGTGCCTTGTCGCGGTCGTTGCTCATGTCATGTCTCGCTTTCGTCGTGGGCGAACCCGGTGCGGTTGGTGAAATGCACCGTAGAGAGGGGGTGTCACAGGGTTGATCGAGGGGGTTGAACCAAGTTGGGCAGGACAGGAATCCGGGTCGACGAGGCGACCGAATGACAGGAGTGTAACCAACGAACAGTCGTTCGGTCAAGCATCTCCGAGCCGAACGCCCGTCAACCACGTTCACGTGACACTCTCGACGGGCCGGTTCGTCCGAACCGCAACGCGAACGGGGTGTGACAGCGCTCGTCAGGAGGCGATGATCTCGAAATCGTCCGGGGTCGGCGGTCGCAAGACGATGTCGATTGCCTGCCACAGACAGTAGGCCGGGCCATAGGTGAAGAACGGCAGCACCACCGCCAACAGAGCGAGCACGACGAACATCGCGGCCACGTTCACGTCCGGCCAGGTCACCGCCACCATGCCGCCGAGAATCAGCATCAACGGGCCCAGGGTGATGATGGCAGTCACCGAAGCCGCACCGAGTTCGTAGCCCACATCACCGCGACGCCACCCCAGGCCGCACGTCTGGCAGTGCTCGGACTTCTCGAACCATCCGGTGAAGAAGGCGCCTCGACCACCACACCACGCACAGCGTCGAAATGCGCCGCGCAGGAGCATGCGGGACAGTGGCGGACGCTTCACAATGCAAGGTTAGGCGTCGGATTTGTCAGACTCTCTGGATGCGTAGATCGCTCGGGGGCCTGATGCTGATGGTCGCGGCGATTCTGGCCGCGCTGCCCGTCGGACTCATGTGGCTGCAGAACGTTGCGTTCTCACCCTCGAACGACTCGTCGGTCGCGCATTCGATCCTCGGCGACGACGACATTCGCGGCCAGATTGCCACCGTCGTGGCCGGTGCCGGCGCACCGGTGCTCAGCCAGTCGCCCGCCCAACTCCGGGAGTTCATCGAGGAGATCGCACGCATTCCCGCAGGCGCCGCCCTGATGAGCGACATCGTCAGCGACGCCCACGGGCGCGTGATCGGATCATTCGACGAACTCGTGTCGATCAGCGCACAGGAGCAGGTCAACATCGTTCGCAACGAACTCGTCGGCGAGGAGCGCCCGGTCACACTTCCCGTGCAGCGCGTCGATTCCATGGCCTTCCTCGATGGCTGGCTCGGCTGGATCGCACTCGGCACACTCGTGTTGGCAGCGCTCATCGCGGTCGCCGGCGTGGTGTTGCGCCCCGAACGCGGCGAGGCCACGTTCGCCCTCGGGATGTTCTTCGCTGCGACTGCAGTGTCGCTCGTCGTCGTCGGCTACCTCGTGCCACTCCTCGTGCTGCCGGCATTCTCCGACGACGTGTGGGTCGGCGTCTTCCCGCGTCTCGCCGGACACCACCGCAATATCACTCTGCTGCTTGCCGTCGCGTGTGGAGTCGTGTCGGCGCTCATCGTGTTCGGCACCAGCAGCCGCCGAGACCGACGACAGCGCTCGACACCGCTCAACCTGGGTCGCTATCGAGACGAACGCAGCTGGAGCCGCTGACGCCCTGAGTCAGCGGCCGGTGAGTTCGGTCATCTGACGCTGGTAGGTCGCGAGGTCGAAGTAGTCCCGCCACAGCGAGATCAGCCCAGCGTCGTCGATCTCGAACACGCCGGCGACGGGCATCTCCAGCCAGCCATCGCCGATTCGGAACCGATCGACACGCTCGTTGAACACCACGTTGCCGACCTCGTGCTGGCGCGCGATCACCCAGTCGACCTCGCTGGCGGCGCCAAGGAACGCATCGAGTGCCGACGCGACGGCCTCTCGGCCGACGATCGGCTGCATCGGCACGTTCTCGTAGGAGATCGACGGCGACATCAGCGCAGCAGCGGCGGCGATGTCCTTGCGCTCGAGTGCCTCGATGAATGCGGTGACGATGACGGACGACGACATGGGCACGATCGTACCGATCCGTCCTGGAGCGATACCGCACTCGATCGTGGTGCTTCCCCTGGGACTCGAACCCAGAACCAATGGATTAAGAGTCCACTGCTCTGCCAATTGAGCTAGAGAAGCAAGCAGGCTGAGAGGGTACCGAGCGAAAGGTCGCTCGACACCCTCTCAGCGCTTGCGTTTGGGGTGGCCAAGGGGACTTGAACCCCCAACCGCCAGGATCACAACCTGGTGCTCTACCTGTTGAGCTATGACCACCATGAGGCCGATCAGTCTGCCAGGCGGGGCAGCAATCACCACCAACGGTTCGACGCGTCGGCGAGCAGCGGTTCAGGTCGACGGAACGAGTGCGACCTTGCCCGCCACCTTGCGGTCGGCCAGATCGCGCAGCGCTGTTGCCGCCGCGGTCAACGGGTACGCCACCGGCTCGACCGGATCGAGGTCGCCCGACGCGATCCGCTCCACGACCTCGGCCAACAGCGCTTGGTTGCGGTCACGGTTACGTCCCACCCACGCGCCCCAGTCGACACCGGTGATGCGACGGTTGCGCAAGAGCACCTGGTTGGCTGGCAGCTTCGGGATGCCGGCCACGAATCCGATCACGAGATACTGGCCGTCCTCACCCAACGCCCGAACCGCGACCTCGCCGACGTCGCCACCGACCGGGTCGTACACGAGGTCCACTCCCCCACGATCGGCACGATCGTCGAACGACGAAGCGAACGCCTTGGCGGCATCCTTGATCGCGGCCGCATCGAGCGTCGAGTTGTCGATCGTCGCCAGCGCTCCGCGCGACTCGGCGAGGGCTCGCTTCTCGGGCGTCGACGCTGCGGCGATCACCCGTAAGCCCAGCGCCGAGCCGATGTCCACGGCCGCCAGCCCGACGCCACTCCCGGCTCCGAGAACGAGCATCGTGTCGCCCGCGGACGCGCCGGCACGCACCCCCAGCGCATACCAACCGGTGAGGTAGCTCTGCATGAACGTCGCCGCCTGACCGTCGCTCAGCGAATCGGGAATGGCCACGAGTTGCCGGGGGGCCACGACGACCTCGCTGGCGAACCCGCCGAACCCGATGTTGGCGAACACCCGCTCACCGCGCGCTAGGCCATCGACGTCCTCCGCGATCTCGGTGATACGACCGACCACCTCGCCGCCGGGCACGAAGGGCAGCGGAGGCTTGATCTGGTAGCGCCCTTCCACGAGTAGCCCGTCGACGAAGTTCACACCTGCGGCAGACACTGCGAGACGCACCTGTCCCGGTCCCAGCGGCTGCGGCGGCCGCTCGACGACCTGAAGATCCTCGATCGGCCCGAACGCCGCACACTCGATCGCCGTCACCATCGTCGTGCTCTCCCCTCAGCCCTGCATCCGCTGGCGCCACGCGTCGGGCTTCAGCCCGAGCTCCACCATCCGCTCCTCGGCCCAGATCGGCGGCTCGAAGTCTCCACCGGCCTGGAGTCGCTGGACCTGCTCGCCGTCCTCGGCCCAGACGTGGCATGTGTTCAAGTTGAACCGCCATGCCATCTCGCGCTGCTCTGGCGACGGTTGCTGCTGAGATCCACCCTCCCCTCGCTTGGCCTGCGACGCCCGCATCGACCACATGCACTGAATCGCCACCGGGGCCATCGCCTGCAGCAGCGCCGTGGTGTGCGTGCATCCGCGCGGACCACCGAACAGCTCGCGCACCTTGTGGGTGAATCCCCGGGCGATCGACAGTCCGACGAGCTTGTCGTAATGACCCTCGATGCTCGGACACGACGCACTGGGATGCGTCTCGATACCCACGGTGGCGGCGACGATCTCGAGCGTCGGGAAGGCGATCTCGAGGTCGATCTGCATGTGATGGATCGTCATCGGATCCGGATCGATGTCGATGTACAACCCCGGCGGCTTCTGATCTCGGACGGCGCCACGGATCAACAACAGGTCGTCCCGCTTGCGGAATGCCCGCACTCGGTACTCGCGGTCGTGGAGCACCTCGAGAACGTCGCCGGCATCGTCCACCGGATCGCTCGGCAGGATCGACCCGGTGGCGAACAGGTCGTCGGTCAGGGTCGAATCGGCCATCGGTGCAAGGTATCCCAGCCGATTGCACGACCTCCGATCGGCCAGACTGCATCGTGATGCGTCGCTTGATCGTTCCCCCGCTGGTCGGACAGTACGTGTCGTTGGAGCCCCTGGCACTCGATCACGTCGACGGGATCGCGGCGGCTGCGTCTGGCGACCGGATTACGTTCGGCTACACGGAGGTTCCCGACGGCCACGACGAAGCGGCCGGCTACGTGGCCTGGCTACTCGACGACGCCGCACATGCCAGAGCGGCTCCGTTCGTGCAGCGCCGCGCGACCGACGGCGCGATCGTCGGGTGCACACGCTTCCTCAACCCGGCGTGGCCGCTCGGGCGAACCGATCCCGACGAGGTCGAGGTCGGCGGCACGTGGCTGTCATCGTCGGCACAGCGCTCGCCGATGAACACCGAGGCGAAGCTGCTGTTGCTCGACCATGCATTCGAGACGTGGAATGTGCAGCGGGTCGCGATCTGCACCGACGCCCGCAACACGCAGAGCCGCCGCGCGATCGAGCGGCTCGGCGCACCGTTCGAGGGTGTGCTGCGTCGCCACCGCCTCTCCAAGCACACCGGAGACGGCGAACGATTGCGAGACACCGCCATGTATGCGATCACCTGCGACGACTGGCCCGACCTGCGCGCTCGTCTCGTCGATCGACTCTCCGACTGAACGACCATCCGATCGACGATCGAGCGGAACCACCCGTCGCGTCCCCGACCGCCCTATCGTCGCCAGCGGTGTCACACTCCGACCGTTCCGTCACGTTCCGCCAGTCGATGGTCGTCGGGCTGGCTGCGGGCCTGCTCGGTGGGCTGTTCGGCGTCGGCGGCGGGCTGATCATCGTGCCCGGGCTGGTCGGCCTCGCCGGGATGGATCGCCGACTCGCGCACGGCACATCGCTTGCGGCCACCCTGCCGATCGCGGCCGCAAGCCTCATCACCTACGTCTCGCATGGCAACGTCGACTGGGCCGTTGCGTTCTTCTTGGCGCTCGGCGCGATCGTCGGCGCCATCGCCGGCACCACCCTGCTGCACATCATTCCCAAGAACGTGCTGGTCATCATCTTCGTGGTCACCGTGCTCGCCACCGCGACCCGTTTGGCGATCAGCACCGACTCCACCGGGCGGACGGACCTCACCGTCGCGATGGCACTGCTGCTCGTTGTCATCGGCGTCCTCACCGGAACGCTCGCCGGGTTGCTCGGCATCGGCGGCGGCGTGATCATGGTGCCGGCGATGGTGGTGATCCTCGGGATGACGCCCGTCGTCGCAAAGGGCACCTCGGTCGCCGTCATCGTGCCGACGGCGATCATGGGCACGATTCGCAACCGCAAGAAGGCCAACGCCGACATGCGAGTCGCTGCGGTCGTCGGTGGGTTCGGGGCGGCGAGCGCGATCGTCGGGGGCACGATCTCTGACCGCCTCAGCGATCACGTCTCGAACATCATGTTCGCAGCGCTCCTGGTCTTCGTCGCTGTCACGCAACTCTCGTCGCTGCGATCCACGCCCGCACAGCCTGCGCCGTCGCTTCCCCGGGCCGAGTGACCGTGCTCGCACTGGTCGTCGTCGCCCACCCCTCGCCGGACAGTTACTGCCACGCCCTCGCCGATCGAGCGGTGGACGGCCTTCGTGCGGTGGGCCACGAGGTGGTCGTCGCCGACCTCTACGCGCTCGGCATCGAACCAGCGATGACCCCCGACGAGCGCTCGGCGTACCACAGCGACTCACCGATCCTCGATCCGGTCATCGCCGAGCACGCCGCGCTCGTGAAGCGAGCCGAGGTACTCGTGTTCGTCTATCCCACGTGGTGGAGCAGCGTGCCGGCGATCCTCAAGGGATGGCTCGAGCGCGTGATGGTGCCCGGCGTCGGCTTCATCCTCCACGAACGCACCAACAAGGTGCGCCCGGGACTGGGCCAGGTGCGCCACCTGGTCGGCATCTCCACCTATGGCTCGCCCCGCAGTTACGTGCGGCTGATCAACGACAACGGTCGCCGCATCATCACTCGGGCACTGCGCGTCAGTTGCGGTCTGCGCGTGCGGACGTCGTGGTTGGGTCTGTACGCGATCGACACGTCGACGCCCGCCGACCGAGCCGCGTTCCTCGACCGGGTCGAACAGAAGATGACGGGTTTGCGATGACACGGGCGCTCGTCGTGTACTGCCATCCGCTGGAGGATTCGTTCGTCGCCGCCGCACGCGACCGGGTCGTCGCCGGATTGACCACGGGCGGCGCCGACGTGCGCCTGACCGATCTCTACGCTGACGGTTTCGACCCGGCGTTCAGTTCAGCCGAACGGGCCAACCATCTCGTCGCAGGGACCGACCCCGCGATCGCGTCGTACGCCGACGACCTCCAGTGGTGCGACACGCTCGTGCTCGTGTATCCGACCTGGTGGTCGGGCCAGCCGGCGATGCTGAAGGGGTGGATCGATCGCGTGTGGGTGAACGGTGTGGCATGGACCCTGCCCGATGGCGCCAACCGATTGCGACCGGGCTTGCGCAACGTGCGGCGGCTCGTGGCGGTCACCTCCCACGGTTCGTCGAAGGTCATCAACATGGTCGAGGGTGAGTCCGGCAAACGCACGCTCACGCGCAGTCTGCGCACCATGTGCCATCCGCTCGCCCGCACGACGTGGCTGGCGCTCTACAACATCGACAACGCCTCACCGAAGCAACGCTCGGCGTTCCTCGACCGCGTCGAGCGGCGCCTCACCCGACTGGCGTGACCGATCGGCCTACGAGGCGATTGCGACGGCCACCTTGGCGGCCACGCCTGCGTTGTTCTCGGCGAGCGCCAGGTTCGCGGGCACGCTGCGACCCTCGGTGGCTGCGCCGATGCGACCGAGCACGAACGGTGTGATCGCCGCACCGTGGATGCCGGCGCGGTCGCAGTCCCGCAGCGCCTCGTCGACCACGGCATCGAGTTCGTCGGCATCGAGTTCTGCCGCTTCGGGGATCGGCACGGTCAGGAGGATCCCCGACTGGGGGCGACTGCGTGCAGCGAAGATTCGGGCCACCTCGTCGGCCGACTCGACCCGGTGCGGAATCGGCAGTCCCGACGATCGGGTGTAGAACGCCGGAAACCAGTCGTGCTGCCAGCCGAGTACGGGCGCGCCAGCGGTCTCGAGGAACTCCAGCGTGCGGGCCAGGTCGAGAAACGCCTTCGCCCCGGCCGACACGGTGACAACCGGATGCGAGGCGATCGCGTCGAGGTCGGCGGAGATGTCGCCCGTCAAGTCGCTCCCCCGGTGAACCCCACCGATCCCGCCGGTGGCGAACACGCTCACGCCAGCAGCCGCGGCGATCGCCACCGAGGCCGACACCGTGGTCGCGCCGAGTTCCCAACGCTGGCCGACGGCGACGGCCACATCGCGCTCGGCAGCCTTTCGCGCCGGTCCGAGAATCCGTTCGTGCTCGCTCTCGGTCAGGCCGACGCGCACGACGCCGTCGAGCACGGCGGTGACGGCGGGTATCGCTCCCCCGTTGCGCACTGCGGTCGCGCAACGATCCAGCGCCTCACGGTTGTGCGGTGACGGCAACCCGAGATGCGAGAAGATCGTCGATTCGAGCGCCACGACCGGCCGCCCCTCGTCGATCGCAGTACGAACTTCCTCGGAGCAGACCGGCGTCAACACCCCGCCAGGCTACGGCCCGACCAACGCCCGCGATGAGCGAAACCCGCACATACGAGGCTTCTCGCTCATCGCAACCGTCCGGCCACACCCCGCGATGAGCCAAACCGGCGCATGCGAGGGTCTCGCTCATCGCACGGAAGATCGGGGGCGCGTCAGAAGGAGCCGACGAAGGCGCCGACGGGGTTGCCGTCACTGATCACGCCGGGCGACTGCTCGATCGTGATCGCCAGGGCACTGACCGCCCCGTTGATCGTGAAGGTCTCGATCTCGGGGCTCGGCCCGAGGATCCCGAGCGAGATGACATCTCCGGTCTCGACCACGCCCCAGAGTTGGTAGGTCTGGTCGTCAGGCAGCGTCGGCAGATCGCGGGCCAACACGAAACCGTTGCCGTCCTGGTCGATGATCGCTTCGGCGGACACATCCGAGCCCTCGAGGACCAGGGTCGTCGTGCGGGAATCGCGGTCGGCGCGAGCGAGTTCGACCGCGCTGGCTAGCGGCTCGTCGGGTGCACTGGCACTGTCGGCCAGACCGATCGCGACGAAGGCGATCACCGCAGCCGCCGCAGCGGACATCAGCCAGGGTGCGACCGACGAGATCCGTCGACGCTTCGGGTGATCCTCGAACGACATCACCTTGGCCAGCTCGGGGCCGGGCGGCGGGGCCTGATCGCCGAGTTCGTCGGAGATCCTCGACCACAGGTCGGCTGGCGCGTCCATGCCGGTGAAGGCCAACATCGTGGCGACCTCGCGGTGCGCCTGCACTTCGGCCGCCGCCCGAGGATTGATCTCGAGGTAGTCATCGACCCGACGTCGTTCATCGGCGTCGACCGCGTCGAGGGCGTAAGCGCCGAGCAGTTCGTCGAGTTCGTTCGAGTAGCCGGACGGCCCGGTCATGTCATCCATCGCTCCACCCATCTCACTCGGCCCCCACCGTCACACCGGCTTGCACCAATTCACCGCGGAGACGTTTGAGGCCGGACCGGATCCGACTCTTCACCGTACCCTCGGGTTCGCCCAGTCGTTCAGCGACTTCCTTGTACGTCAGCCCTCCAAAGTAGGCGAGATCGATTGCGTCGCGCTCGCCCGGCTGCAACGTGGACATGGCCTCGCGCACGTGCCCGGCGAGCGCCATGTCCCACACCTCTCGGGCGACG
>JBGTCW010000056.1:0-11200 GCA_041748635.1 Ilumatobacteraceae bacterium
CGGAGTCGACCTCGATGCCCGCCAGCAGCCGGATCGAGAGCGTCGCGTCGCCCAACGCCTCGCACACAGCGCCGAGCGCGCCTGGCCCGAGCGACGCCATCGACGACACGCGCATGGCGTTCTCGAAGGTCTGCTGGAGCAGCGGCGCCATCGAACGGGCGCGGGCGAGCAGCGCCGCGTCGGTGAGCGTTGCGAGGTCCGGCCGATGCTCACGCAGCGACCGCACCATGTGGCGGTCGGCGTCGAGTTCGGGGAGTTCCGCCGCCGACATCGCCCAGCCCATCGAACCGCCGAGCTTCGCCTCGTGTTCCGGCGATACGTGCCACGGTTGTTCCTCGTACGGGGGGACTTCGTCGCGCTCGTCGAAGAACGCCTTGTCGATCATCTCCGGTGATGCGCCGGGCATCCGGGCGCCGAGGATGCGCGTCATCGTCAGCGGGTTGTACACGTAGCCACCGAACATCTTGAACAGATCGGGCGACGCCGGATCCTCGAACTCGTGGTAGCTGAGGGCGCCCAGCTCGACGTAGGCGTCGCGCAGGCCGCGCGACATCGACTCCTGGAGTACCAGCGACTTGCCGAGCGGGCTGAACGGGTCGGGGAAAACGTCGGCGGCATTGCCGCGGGTCCACGCCGGGAAGCGCTCGCCGAGTTCGGAGTCGCCGATCCATCCGTTGCTGCTGCCGCGTTCGTTCATGGTGTCTTCCCAGGCCCCTTCAGACGTGTCCCCAGTACTGAGGTCACCCCAGTACTGAGATCACCATAGTCAGCTCGGATTTCGGTCGACCGATCCGGGGCGGTCCGCTTCGCGATAGTCGCTGAATGCGGCGTCACGTTCGCTCAGCGCCTTCGACACGCCGACCTTTGCGAACGACTGCAGGTACTCGATCGATGGGGGTTGGTGGAATCCGAGCGCCTGGATCTCGGCGGTGGCCCGGATGCCCGTGCGGATGCCCTGGGCCTCCATCGCCCGGTGCGCCGAACGCTTGTTGAGCGCGAGCAGTTCGATCGGGATCTTGGCGACCCGTTCGGCCACGGCGAGCACCGCGGCGTCGAGTTCGTCGGCGGGGTGTGCTCGATTGGCCATGCCTGCGGCGACCGCATCGATGCCGCTCATCGCGTCGCCGGTGAGCAGGGCCTCCATGCCCCGTCGCAGCCCCATCAGCCACGTCTGCCACTGCATGTCCGGCGGCGACATCAGGCGGACCGGTGGATAGCCGATCTTGGCGTCCTCGGCGACGTACACGAGGTCGCACGCTGCGGCGAGTTCGCTCCCGCCCGCGAGGCAGTAGCCGTGGACTTGGCCGATGATCGGCGTCGGCATGTCCCACATCTCGAACCAGTTGTTGACGACGTGGCGGCTCCACCAGCCGTCCTGCTTCGCGATCGGTCGTTCGACGTCGGTGTTCGCCGAGCCGAGGTCGTAGCCAGCGCAGAACGCCGGCCCGGCTCCGCGAATCACGATCACCGACACGTCGCGGGAGCGGTCGGCGCGCCGGAGTTCGTCGAACAACGCCCCGCGAAGTGCGTCGTTGAGCGCGTTGCGCTTGTCCGGTCGGTTCAGCGTGAGGCGTCGCACGCGGGGGAGTGGGTCGTCAACCAGCAGCACGTCGTCGGTCATGGCGTCGATCCTGTCACTCGACTCGCTGAGGTCACGCAGCCGAGCGATGAGCGAAGCGTGCGCATACGGGTGGTCTGGCTCATCAGACGCGATCGCCCCAGGCCCGCGATGAGCGAAGCGTGCGGATACGGGTGGTCTGGCTCATCGCTCGGTACGGTTCGGGGCATGCCGGAGCTGATCCGTGTCGCTGTGGTGACGAAGGGCCACCCGTTCGACGGGCCGGCGTTCTTCGCCGTGTTCGAGTCGATCGAGCGCATCGAGTGGACGCACGTCGAGCACCCGGAGGCGCTGGAGCTCGTCGAACCCGAGCGTGCGGCCGAATTCGACGTGTTCGTGATGTACGACATGCCGGGCATCGAGTTCACCCGCTCCGATCCGCCCGCGAACTTCCCGGCACCGCCCGACGGCTACCCCGAGAAGTTCCGTGCCGTGCTCGACCGAGGCAAGGCGATGGTGTTCCTCCATCACGCCATCGCGGGGTGGCCGGCGTGGGAGGAGTACGGCGACATCGTCGGCGGGCGCTTCCTCTACCAGCCGGGACTCGTCCAGGGCGTCGAGTATCCCGACTCTGGATACCGCCACGAGGTCACCCACACCGTCGAGGTGCTCGACCCGTCACACCCCATCTGCGCCGGTGTCGAGACGACGTTCGAGATCACCGACGAGCTGTATCTCTCGCACGTCTTCGCCGACGACGTCGAGCCGCTCATGCGCAGCACGTACGAGTTCGTCGACACGAACTTCTACTCGGCCGACCGAGCGATCCGCGGTACCCGCAATGACCGCACGGGTTGGAGCCATCCGCCGGGCAGCAATCTGGTCGCATGGACCAAGACGGTCGGCAACTCACCGATCGCCTACCTCCAGTTCGGCGACGGCCCGCAGACCTACGCCGACCCCACCTACCGCCGCATCCTCGCCAACGCCATCACGTGGACCGCCGGCCTGGTCTGACCAGCGGGTTCAGATCTGGCGTTCGCGGTCTTTCCAGTAGGGCTCGCGGATCTTGGCCTTCTGGATCTTGCCGGTGCCGGTGCGGGGAAGTTCGTCGACGAAATCGATCGAGCGGGGCACCTTGAAGCCGGCGAGGTTCTCGCGGCAGTAGGCCACCAGGGTCGTGCGCAACTGGTCGTCGCCGCTCATACCCTCCTGCGGGACGACGACGGCCTTGACCTCCTCGCCGAAGTCGTCGTTCGGGACCCCGATCACCGCCGCGTCGGCGACGAGTTGGTGTCCGGCAAGCACGCCTTCGATCTCGGCTGGATAGATGTTGACGCCACCCGAGATGATCATGTCGATCTTGCGGTCGCTGAGCCACAGGTAGCCGTCGTCGTCGATGTAGCCGACGTCGCCGGTGGTGAACACACCCGGCTCGAGGTGGACGTCTGTCGTCTTCTCCGGAGCGTTGTGGTATTCGAAGTCCATCCCCATCGCGTCGCGGAAGTAGAGCGTGCCCGACTCGTTCGGCCCGAGCCGAGCGCCGTCTTCACCGACGACGATGATCTCCTTGCCGGGCATCGGTGGGCCGACGCTGCCGCCCTTGGCCAGCCACTGTTCGGAGTCGATCATCGTGATCACCGACCCCTCGGTCGAGCCGTAGTACTCGGTGATCACCGGTCCCCACCAGTCGATCATCGCCCGCTTGACGAGCGGTGGGCACGGCGCTGCGCCGTGGAGGACGAGTTGGAGCGACGAGCCGTCGAAGCTGGACTTGACGTCATCGGGGAGGTCGACGAGCCGCTTCATCTGGGTGGGGACGAGGTGGATGTTGGTGGCCTGATGACCGTCGATCAGTTTCAGCACGCCGGCACTGTCGTACTTGTGCTGCATCACGGTCGCCGACCCGGTGATCATCGGCAGGAACGAGTACGCCCACTGGGCCGAGTGGTAGAAGGGACCGCACAGCACCGTGGTGCCGATGCCCTCGACGAGGTCGGCGAAGCCGGCGCCCACGAGTTGCCAGATGGCGGGGTCGCTGCCCTCGGGCATCGCCGACAACGAGCTGCGTA
The DNA here is from genome assembly GCA_041748635.1 of Ilumatobacteraceae bacterium. Taxonomy (GTDB): domain Bacteria; phylum Actinomycetota; class Acidimicrobiia; order Acidimicrobiales; family Ilumatobacteraceae; genus Sva-07. The sequence goes on from JBGTCW010000056.1 coordinate 3,631, forward strand.
CCCCCTTCGGATAGCCGGTCGTGCCGCTCGTGTAGAACATCGGGCCACCGAAGCTCTGGTCGGCGGGTTCGTCGGGCGAGCCGGCGGCGAGGAACTCGTCGTAGTTCTGGAAGCGGCCGGTGGTCGGCGCGCCGATCACCAGCGCCACCTGCACGCTCGGGCAGTCGTGTTCGTCGAGTGCCTTGACGGCATCGTCGAGGAACTGGTGGCTGACGATCAGGGCCTTCGAGGCGGAGTCGTCGACGATGTATGCGATCTCGCGGGCGACGAAGTGCCAGTTGACCGGCACGAACGTGACACCGCTGGTCGAACAGGCGAAGGCGATCTCGAACCACTCGTTGCAGTTCCCGGCGACCACCGAGATCGTGTCGCCGGGGCTGATCCCGGCGTTGCGGAAGCTGTCGATCAGTTGGTTCACGCGCCGATCGAGTTCGGTCCAGGTGAGGGTGCCGGTGTCGTCGGCGAGGGCGAGCGAGTCGCCCCGCGTCGAGGCAAAGGGTGTGGTCAGTGTGGACATTTCAGCTCCAGGCGTTGAGGAACGGTGCGGACAGGTCGGCGGGGCCGCCGTACTGGACGACGAGTTCGCGGCTGGCGAACTGCCAGCCGGCATCGGTACGGACGTACAGATCGTCGTAGTAGGCGAGCAGGATCCCGCGTGAGTCGTCGCTGCGGCACCAGTGCTCGATGATGTAGCAACGCCCGGAGCCGGTTCCGGCAGCGTCATCGAGCTGGGCAGTGTGGTTGACCACGTTCTGCACGACTGCCGCGAACCCGTCCATCGCCGAGTTCCACAATGAGAGAATGGCTTCGGCACCCTCGACTCGGCGGCCCTTGCCGAGCTCCCACACGGCGTCGGTCGCCCACGTCGAGATCCACTGGTCGGGGTCGCGGCGTACCACCGCGTCGGCGTAGGAGTGGAGCAGGTCGTCGATGGTTGCGAGATGGGTCATGGGGTCCTCGTGGTGTCGTTGGCGCGGCCGTCGGCGATGTACCGACGAACGGTGGACTGGAAGTGGCGGGCGCGGATCTCCTGGTAGTTGCCGAGGGTCTGGCCCCGCTTCTTGCTGGCCTTGAAGCCGCGGGTCTGGGCGGCCAGGTTGACGGTGTCCTGGTCGAGCACCTGCCCGAGCGAGGTGGGCAGTCCCGGCACCGTCGTGTAGCTGTCGTCGACGTCGAGGTCGAATGGCTCGGCCGGCGGCGGGGTGGGTCCGGATCGGGGTTTCGGTCGGAGGTACAGCACCTCGTAGATGCAGCGATCCGGGTCGGGTCCGTCCGGGCGGAATCGATAACAGAGCGGGATCTGCAGGCCGGGGAAGAAGAAGGCGTTCGGGAACGCGAAGTACTCGATCGAGTCGATCGTCTCGGTGACCGACAGGTGCGAGAAGTCGTTGTCGTACTGCTCGCCGAGCACGTCCTGCATGTGTCGGGCGTACACGTCGCGAGCGCGCTCGCCCTCGGGGATCTCGGGGATCTCCTGGCCGGGGTTCTTGCGCGACATCAACATGTTCAAGATGCCCTGCTCGTCGGGGCGCTTGTGTTCGGGAACGTGCGGGCTGGTGGTGCCGATCGTGTGGATGAACCGACTGATGTGGTCGCCGAACACGTCGTACTGGGCGTTGGCGTCGCCGGCGGTGTAGATCGACTGCGAGTGCGTTTCGAGGATGTGGTACGCCTCGAGGAACGCCGTCGCCGACGCCTTCCAGTTGGCGGGGAGGCGCTTGCGGATGTGGACCTCGACGTAGCGGTCGGCGAGGTCCCAGGTGGCAAAGTGCTCGGGCAGCACACCGAGGTACTCCTCGAGCGGCGGCGCCATCAGTTCCGGTGCGCAGTCGTCGAAGTTCACGAAGACGAACCCACCCCACGATCCGGTGCGAATCTCGGGCAGGCGGTACTCGTGGGCGTCGACGTGCGGGAAGTCCCACTCGCACGGCAGGTCGATCAGCTCGCCGTCGAGCGACCACGTCCACCCGTGGAACGGGCAGCGCAGCTTCTGACTGAAGCCGATCGACGCCGGTGGCTTGAGCTGCGTGCCGCGGTGCAGACAGGCGTTGTGGAACGCCTTCACGGTGCCGTCGGGCCCGCGGACGATGAGCGCCGACCGGTCGCCGACGTCGTAGACGTAGTAGTCGCCCGGCTCGGGGATGTGCTCGTCTCGGCACGCCCACTGCCACGTGCGCGACCACATGTGGTCGTGCTCGGCCGCCGCGAACTCCGCAGACGTGAACTCGCCGTAGTCGACGTCGTCGTCGCCATCGAACTCGTAGGACTCGACGAGCAGCTGCGCCGGGGGTGGCATCGAGTCGCCCAGGATCAGGTCGCGGGTGCTCGGCCCGGGGCAGCGGGCCTCGCCGGGCCGGAGGCTGACGGGGGTGACGGTGTCGGTCATGGTGTGGTCGTCTCCAATGTGGTCCTCTCGAAGTGGACGTACTCGGTGCGTTCGAGCGCGAAGGGCACGGACGGGTCGAGGACCTCCTGCAGTTCGACGATGTTGCCGTCGGGGTCGCGGGCGTAGATCGCTCGGAGGCGGGCGTGGCCGAGCTCGTCGACGGTCGGTGGGGGAGCGTGGAACGTCATGCCGCTGTGTGACAGGCGCTCGTACTCGGCATCGATGTCGACGACGTCGACGCAGAAGTGGGTGTAGCCGTGCCATGACGGGTCGCGCGCGGGGTCGGCGACGCGGGGTTCTGGCGACTCGTACTCGAACAGCTCGAGGTAGGCGTTGCCGGCCTGGAGCATCACCTGGCGGGCGGCCGATCCGGTGAGGCCGATCATCCGGTCGATGATCTCGCGATCGCGCCACTGCGTCGCCATCACCTGTTCGAAGCCCATCACGTCGGTGTAGAAGGCGGCGAGGCGATCGAGGTTCGGCGTCGAGATGGCGACGTGGTGGATGCCGCGGATCACCGGGACGAGCCCGTCGAGTGTCGATTCATGTCCGGTCGTTCCCCTCCGGCGACGGCGGTCGGGGCCGTCCGAGTCGCTAATTGTTCACTAGGTTAGTTCCAGGGACATCATCGAGAACGGGTCGAGGGAGCGCCATGACCGACATCATCGAGCAACCGGTAACGGTACGGGGCACCACGCAGGCCAAGGCGCCCGAACCGGAGCTGTCCGACACGGCGATCAACGGGGCGCGGTACTGGTCGCCCGAGTTCGCTGCGGCCGAAGCCGACGCGCTGTGGCCTCGCGTGTGGCAGGTCGCCGGGCGGGTCGACCAGATTCCCGAGCCAGGCGACTACGTGACCTACGAGATCGGCCGCGACTCGATCATCGCGGTGCGGGGCCTCGACGGCGAGGTGCGAGCGTTCTTCAACGTGTGCCAACACCGCGGCAACCGCCTTGTCACCGCCGAGGTCGGCTCGCTCTTGACCGGTGAGTTCCAGTGCGCGTACCACGGCTGGCGATTCGGCACCGACGGCCGCCTCAACTGGGTGCCCGACGAGGACGACTTCGTGCAGGGAAGCCCGTGCGGCGTGCGCAACCTGGTCGAGATGCCGTCGGACACCTGGGCCGGCTTCATCTGGTTCAACATGGACCCCGACGCAGCACCGCTGCGCGAGTGGCTCGACCCGGTCGCCGAACACCTCGACGTGTACCGCATGGAACAGATGAAGCGGACCCACTGGGTGACGGTCGAAGGCCCGTTCAACTGGAAGTGCGTGCAGGACAACTTCAACGAGAGTTACCACCTGCCGTACGTGCATCCTCAGACGTTGGCGTCGATGAACGAGCACCACAGCGGCTGCCAGTTCGATCTCTACCCGAGCGGTCACGCCCGGATGCTGATGCCCGGCGGTGCGCCCGGCCCGCACTACCAGGGCAATCCCGAGCGGACGATCAAGAGCATCGGACCCGACCTCGAGTTCTGGGAACTCGATCCCGCGCCGTACCTCGACGACCTGTCGTCACTGCGACCGGCGATGCAACGCCGAAAGCGTGAGCTCGGCGCATCGAAGGGCTACGACTTCTCCTCGTACTCCGACGAACAGCTCACCGACAACTACCACTACACGGTGTTCCCGAACATCTCGTTCAGCATGAAGCCCGACGGCTGCATCTGGTTGCGGGCCACGCCGCATCCCACCGACCCGCAGCGCTGCTACTTCGACATGTGGTACCTGACGCTCTTCCCCGAGGGCTCGAGTGAGTACTGGTCGAACTCGATGCGCGACTGGGTGTCGATCGACCATCAGGTCGAGCATCAGACCGGCATCGCCGGTGAGGTGTCGTGCGGGCCCGGTATCGATCAGGACGTGGCGATCTGGAACACCCAGCAACAGGGCCTGCGCTCGCGGGGCTACCGCGGCGAATACATGCCGTGGCAGGAGCGACGGATCAAGTTCTTCCACGACAACATCGACCGCCATGTCGCGCTCGGACCCCTCGATGCCTGACGGCGACGCTGACCAGGATCGTGTCGAGCTCGGAGATCTCAGCGATCTCGCCGACGGGCAGTTGCGCTGTTTCGAGGACGTCGGCCGCGACGGCATCGTAGTCTGCCGGGTGGGCGGCGAGCTCTACGCCCTCGACGACAACTGCTCGCACGCCGACACGCCGCTGAGCGAGGGACGTCTGCGCGGCTACGGGTTGACGTGCCCGCTGCACGGCGCCTCCTTCGACGTGCGCGACGGTTCGCACTCGGGGCCGCCCGCCTGGGAAGGCGTGCCGTGTCACCGGGTCGAGGAATCCGACGGTGTCGCCGTGGTCGTGATGGGAGCACGCGACGACGATCAACCCGGCCCCGACGCCGGTCGCCTGCGAACCCGCTGATCGCGAGCGTCACGGGGTTCGGTGCGAGCGCAGGGTGACCGTGTGGCTACCTTCGCCGCCATGACCACCGAGTTCCCCACGACCACCAACGAGATCACGGCCAGCTTCATGACCGAAGCGCTGCGCGGGTCGGGCACCATCGGGCCGGACACCACGGTTGCCTCCGTGGTCCTCGATGCGGCTGCTGCCGGCGTCGGCTTCATGGGCGAGATCGGCAAGGTCGGCGTGGTGTACGAGGGAGCGCCGACGGATGCGCCGACGAGTCTGATCGCCAAGTTTCCGACCGCGTCACCCGAGGTTCGCACGATGATGCACCCGGCGCGCATCTACGAGCGCGAGCACCGCTTCTACGCCGAGCTGGCGTCACAGTCGCCGTTGCGAACTCCGGCGCTGTACCACGTGACATGCCAGACCGCTGACACTCCCGACGACGAGCGGTACCTGTTGTTGATGGAAGACCTCTCAGGGCTGACCCCCGGCGACCAGGTCGGCGGGTTGACGCCGCAGCAGGCCGAGGCGGCGCTGGTGGCGCTCGCCGGGCATCACGCTGCCTTCTGGAACGGCGCCGGGCTGGAGGAGGCGGATTTCGTCCCGATCATCAACGGCCCCCTGAACCAGGTCGGCGCTGCGGTGTACGAAGCGTCATTGCCAGGCTTCCTGGTGCACTTCGAGGACGCGATCAAGCCCGAACTCACGTCGTACGTCCACGACTACGCGTCGGCTCGCACCCAGATCATCGACGACCTCGCGGCGATGCCCCACACGCTGGTGCACTTCGACTTCCGCGCCGACAACCTGTTGTACGACTCGGACGGCTCGGTAGCCGTGGTCGACTGGCAGACGATCAGCCAGGGCGGGGGAGCAGCCGACCTCGGCTACTTCCTCTCGCAGAACCTGAGCACCGAGGACCGTCGCGCCCACGAGACGGCGCTGCTGCGGGCATACCACGACGCGCTCGTCGCCCACGGCGTCACCGACTACGACTTCGAATCACTGCAGGCCGACTACCGGGTCGGAATCACGTGCGGATGGGTGATCCCGGTGCTGGCGGTCGGCACGTTGGACTTCACCAGCGAGCGGGCCGTGGCGCTGTGGACGGCGGTCATCGAACGCGCACAGAACGCATTGATCGATCACGGGTACGGTGCCTGAGGGCCCGACCGACAGCAACATCGAGAGGACGAACATGACAGGACGACTCGAAGGCAGAACCGCCGTCATCACCGGCGCCGCGAGCGGCATCGGTGCCGGAACGGCGCGGCTGTTCGTGGAGGAAGGGGCGCGCGTGATCGTCGCCGACATGCAGGTCGATGCCGGCCAGGCGCTCGTCGAAGAACTCGGTGATGCCGCTCGGTTCGCCGAGGTGAACGTGCTCGACGAGGCACAGATCGCGGCGGCGGTTGACCTCGCGGTGACCGAGTTCGGTCAGCTCGACATCATGTTCAACAACGCCGGCATCGTGGGTGCCGTCGGTCGCATCTCGGAGATGCCGGTCGAGGCGTGGGACAACACGGTCGCGATCCTGCTTCGCGGGGTGTTCCTCGGCGTCAAGCACGCAGCTCGTGTGATGTTGGAGCAGAACTCCGGCGTGATCATCAACACCGCCAGCACCGCCGGCGTGATCGGCGGGCTCGGTCCTCACGCGTACACCGCCGCCAAGCACGGCGTGATCGGCTTGACGAAGTCGGTCGCCAACGAACTGGCGCCGAATTCGATTCGGGTGAACGCGATTGCTCCTGGCAACACCGTGACGGCGATGACCGCGTCGGTGACGGGCGGCAACCCCGACGACCTCGACGCCACGACCGAGCGCATCGCGTCGATGTCGCCGCTCGGCTACGCCGGCGTTCCGTACGACATCGCGGCAGCTGCGCTCTACTTGGCCAGCGACGACGCGCGATACGTGACCGGGCACACGCTGGTGGTCGACGCCGGCCAGACGACGTCGGGCATGACGCCGAACCGGATGAACATCGGTTCGAGCCGCCAGATCCACGAAGCGGGTCGCACGAGCTGACTCACAGTCGGCGCACGGGATCGGCGCCGTCCCAACGGTCGGCCGCCTCGCGGACCATGTCGTAGAACCGCACGAGTGGCGCCGTGCGTTCGTAGATCTCGATCAAGTGACCCCGTTCCTCCAAGGCGTCGTGGAAGGCGAACGGCATCCCCGTCGAGGTTTCGGCGTACAGCACCTCGGCGTGACCTGCGGCTGCGAGCGCGGTGGCCGCTGCGTCGAAGTCGGCCACGAAGTGGGCGACGTGATGGATGCCGCTGGGACCGACGACCGGGTCGGGTCCGGGATCGTGTTGCTGGATAAACTCCACCATGACGTCGCCCCACTGGGCGAACGAAGACGAGTGATCGAACGCACCAGACCGGCCGTGGATGCGTACGGATCGCACCTCGATGTGCTCACGCACGAAGAACGGTCCGACACCCCGAGCGACCCATCGAGCGACGGCCACTTCGACGTCGTCGACGGCGTATGCGATCTGAACCGGCCCCCCGAACACGTCGCCAACGTAGCCCCGATGTAACGATTGGTGTCAGACACCAAACGTGACATCGACGCAAGGGGAGTGGCATGGGAGTACTGGAGCGGTTCGGACTCGACGGTGGGCGCGCGGTCGTCACCGGCGCCGGGCGAGGCATCGGCGAAGGGATCGTGATGGCGTTGGCGGAGGCGGGCTGCGACGTCGTGCTCACGGCACGCCGGTCGAACGAGATCGAAGCGGTCGCCGAACGGGTGCGAGCACTCGGCCGACGGGCGGTTGCAATCGCGGGCGACATCACCGACGGC
>JBGTCW010000057.1:0-2163 GCA_041748635.1 Ilumatobacteraceae bacterium
TCGGGAGCCTGCGCATGTTCTTCATCCGCATCATCGAATGGGACTGGGACGACGCCCCAGCGAGAGTGCCGATTTTCTTCGGTGACGTCCCCAAACGCGACGAGTCACTGCCGAAGTTCCTCGACGACGGCGACTACGCCAAGTTCATGCGCGCTCTCGCCGAGGAACCTGCGCTGCATCGTCGACTCGGTGTCGACATGCTCGCTCGCACCGGCATGCGCGTCGGGGAACTCTGCGACCTCGAAGCCGACGCCGTGTCGATCATGGACGGCGAAGCCTGGCTGCGCATCCCTGTCGGCAAGCTCCACAACGACCGCTTCATTCCGCTGCACCCGCACCTCGTCGAACTCATCGCCGAGTATCAAGCCAGCGACGGGCCCTTCACTCCCGGCCGGCTCCTGTCAGGGGCAGAGGGACCGTTGAACCGCTACGCGGTCGACCGCTGGGTCAAGATCGTCGCGAGACGAGCCGGGATCACCAGCAACGTCCACCCGCATCGGCTGCGCCACACCTTCGCCACTCAAGCCATCAACCGCGGCATGACCATCGACGTCATCGCCGCCCTGCTCGGGCACCGATCCTTGGACATGACCCGCCGCTACGCGCAGATCTCCAACCGCGTCGTCGCCAATGAATACGCCGCTGTCGCCGCCAAAGTCGAAGCGCTCTACAGCACCGACGCACCACTGCAGGCCGACACGATCGGGCCGAACATGCGCCGCATGAGCAACGAAGTCCACCATCGACTGTTGGGCAACGGCTGGTGCAAACGACCCGCGCAGCTCGACTGCAGCTTCGAGTCGATCTGCGAGTCCTGCGTCCACTTCACCACCGACCACACCTTCCAACCCGTCGTGCTCCGCCAACGCGACCACGCCGCCGCCAACAACCAGACCAGCCGAGCCGAACTGTTCACGAATCTGCTCGCCGAGATCGGAGACCCGACATGACGGCCAACTCTTCCTTGACAGCCGACACCTACATATCGCCGGCACTGCGGCGCTGGCTGTTGCCTCTTGCGTTGGGATTATCGGGCAGTTTGACCCAGAGGGTGGTGACCGAGATCGAGTGGCAGTGCGGAGGCGGCCGTGGCCAGCTGGTCGAACGTCGCGCATGATGGTTCATGGCGCCGTTGTCGCAGCAGTGGCTCTCAGATGTAGGCGCTGGCTTGTCGGCGATACATGCGGGCGTAGTCGCCGTCGGCTGCGAGGAGCGTGTCGTGGGTGCCGACTTCGGTGATGGAGCCGTTGTCGAACACGACGATGAGGTCAGCGATGCGTACTGAGGAGAAGCGGTGAGAGATGAGCACCGTGATGGCGCCGGAGACGCCGATCGAGGTGGCGGCGTTGCGGTAGTGGTCGTAGAGCGCTTGCTCGGCGGCGGGGTCGAGGGCGGCGGTGGGTTCGTCGAGGACGAGGCAGAGCGGCGTGGTCGGCATCATGCCTCGGGCGATGGCGAGGCGTTGCCATTGACCGCCCGAGAGCTCCTCGCCGTGGTGGTAGGTCTTGCCGAGTGGGGTGTCGAGGCCGTCGGGGAGGCTGGCAATGACTGGTCGGGCGCCGCTGCGGTCGATGGAGTCGTTGATTCGGTCGTGGTCATCGTGGCGTGGCGGATCGCCGAGGCCGACGGTGGTGGCGGCGAGGGATTCGATTCTGAGGTAGTTCTGCAGCGTTCCGCCGAGCCGTTGTCGCCATTGGTAGATGTCGAGTTCGTCGAGGTGTTGGCCGTCGACGAGGATGCGGCCGCTGGTGGGTCGGTACATGCCGGTGAGCAGCTTGACGAGGGTGGTCTTGCCGGCGCCGTTGCTGCCGACGAACGCGACGGTGGTTCCCGCTGGGATGTGGAGATCGATGTCGTTCAGGACTGGTTGCTCGGTGCCGGGGTAGGTGAAGCTGACGTGCTCGAACGTGATGCCGTCATGGAGTCGCTCTGGTGGGCGAGCCGTTCCGGAGTAGGTGGCGGTCGCTTCGGCGTGGATGTCTTCGAGCCAAAGGAAGCGGTCGGCAGTTCGCAGTGCGGCGGAGGCTCGGCGGGCGGCGTCGGCGGTCTGGGCGACGGTGCCGCGGATGAGCAGGGCGAGCTGGGAGACCAGGACGATGTCGCCGACGGTGGCTCGCCCGTCGATCGCGAGTTGTGCGGTGAAGAGCAGTGCGGCGATGTAGC
>JBGTCW010000058.1:0-4015 GCA_041748635.1 Ilumatobacteraceae bacterium
GGCGCCGCCGTACCGGAACTCGGTGTCCGGTGCGATGACGTCGGCGTCATCACCAGCGGTCGTGAAGATCGACGCAGCGCAGTCCTGCAGCGTTCCGCCTGGCAGGAACTGACACAGGTACGGCGGATACGCGAGGTTCGGTCCGAGCCCGACGAGGCCGGAACTGTTCGAGACGAGTTGGGCCGGCGTGATCGACGGATTCCCCGAACCCCACTCGACGGCGTCGGCCACGGGCGTGTCGAGATCGATCAACCCCATGTCGCTGAGCCGCAGGAGGACGCCGGCGGCGACCATCTTGCTCGACGAGGCGATCAGCGACACCCGCTCGGATCCGAAGTCGCCCCAGTACTGCTCGTGGACGATCCCGGCGTCGCGTTCGACCACCACGAGCGCCGCGCCGGTGAGACCGTGCTGTACGAGTGCCGCATCGACGATCGGCCCGACGGCGGAGAAGTCGAACGGCGGCGGCTCGACCTCCTCGTCCACGGTCGTCGCCGACTCGGGCTCGGTGGGCGGTTGCGCAGTCGGTGGCACGGTCGTCGACGGGGCGGCGTCGTTTGTGTTGGGCGTGGAGTCGACGGGAGGACCAGATGCCAACGTCGAGCTGGCTGACCCGGCTCCCGGGATTGCGCTGCCGGCTTCGTCGTCTGATGAGCACGCGGCGAGCACGAGCGATCCGATGACAGCGCAGGTCAGCACGGCTCGGCCGCGACCGGTCACCGTCCGGGGGCAAACGGTCATGGGGCGAAGGTACCTGATCCCGTAGCCTCGACCACCGTGACGAGCAACGGACGAACGGTCAGGATCGGCCTCCTCGGCTGCGGCAACGTCGGTGCGGCGCTCGTGCAGCTCGTCGAGGCGCAACGCGACACCGTCGAACGACGCACCGGCCTTCGGTTCGAGGTGACGCGGGTGGCGGTCCGCAATCTGTCGGCCCCCCGTGACGTCGATCTGCCCGACGGCGTGCTCACCCGCGACACCCACTCGGTCGTCAACGACCCGGACGTCGATCTCGTCGTCGAGGCGATCGGGGGCATCGAGCCGGCGCGCGAGCTGATCCTCGAAGCGCTCGCGAACAGTAAGCCCGTGGTCACCGCGAACAAGGAGTTGCTCGCCAACGTGGGCGCCGAGCTGTACGCCGCCGCCGACGTCGCAGGGCGCGACCTGCTGTTCGAAGCGGCCGTTGCCGGCGGCATCCCGATCATGCGGGCGCTGCGCGAAAGCTTGCACGGCGAGCCGATCACCCGGGTGCTGGGCATCATCAACGGCACCACGAACTTCATCCTCACGAAGATGACCGACGCCGTCGCTGCAGGGGGCGAGGCCGACTACGCGACTGCGCTTGCGGAGGCCCAGCGCCTCGGGTTCGCCGAGCGTGACCCGACCGCCGATGTGGAGGGGTTCGATGCCGGTGCGAAGGCGGCGATCATCGCCACCGTCGCCTTCGGAGCAAAGGTCGTCGCGGGTGACGTGTACCACGAGGGGATCAGTCGGATCACCGGCGCCGAGATCGCCATCGCCCACCGGCTCGGCTACGTCGTCAAGTTGCTCGGCATCGTCGAGCGAGACGGCGCGTCCGGTGACATCAGCGTGCGGGTCCATCCGGCGATGGTGCCGATCCACCATCCGCTCGCCTCGGTGCGCGACAGCTTCAATGCGGTCTTCGTCGAGGGCGACTTCGTCGACTCCCTGATGTTCTACGGACGCGGGGCCGGCGGCGCTCCCACGGCGAGCGCGGTGTTCGGCGACGTCGTCGACGCAGCGATCAACCTTCGCAACGGCACCCACGGTTCGCTCGGCACGCTCGAGCCGGCCATCGTGCGGGCGATCGACGAGACGTCCGCTGAGTACCTTCTCGGCCTCGACGTCGCCGACCGACCGGGCGTCCTGCACGCCGTGACCGGGGTGTTCGCCTCGCACGGCGTCAGCATCCGCGTCGCCGAGCAGGAAGGGAATGGCCCGGATGCGCGCCTCGTGTTCATCACGCATTCGGCTCGCGAGTCCGACGTCCAGGAGACCGTTCGCGAGCTGCGCGAGCTCGATGTTGTCCGCAACGTCGGCGGGTTGCTGCGCGTGATCGGCGACTGAGCCGTGCGATACGTCTCCACCCGCGGGGCCGCGCCCGAGCTCGGCTTCGCCGACGTTCTGCTCGCTGGTCTCGCCAACGACGGCGGTCTGTACGTGCCCGAACGCTGGCCGACGCTCGGGCCATCGAGCGCTCGCACGTACGCCGAGCGGGCGGTCGAGGTGATCCTGCCGTTCGTCGAACCCGACCTCGACGAGGTGACGCTCACCCGGCTGTGTACCGAGGCCTACGACACGTTCCGCCACCCGGCGGTCGCCCCCCTCGTGCAGCTCGACCATCATCAGTGGATCCAGGAGTTGTTCCACGGCCCCACGCTGGCGTTCAAGGACGTGGCGCTCCAGCTCGTCGGGCGGATGTTCGACCACGTGCTCGGCCAGCGCGGCGAGCGGGTCACCATCGTCGGCGCGACGAGTGGCGACACCGGTTCGGCAGCGATCGATGGAGTCGCCGGATGTGACCACGTCGACATCGTGATCCTGTACCCCCAGGGCCGCACGAGCGAGGTGCAGCGGCGCCAGATGACCACCGTCGACCAGCCGAACGTGCACACGATCGCCGTGGAGGGCACGTTCGACGACTGCCAGGACCTCGTGAAGGCGATGTTCAACGACGCCGCGTTCCGCGAGCGCAATCGGCTGTCGGCGGTGAACTCGATCAACTGGGCGCGGGTGATGGCCCAGACCGTGTACTACGTGACGGCGGCGGAGGCGATCGCCGGTCCGGTGACGTTCAGCGTGCCGACCGGCAACTTCGGCAACGTGCTCTCGGGTTGGATCGCCCGCGAGATGGGGGCGGAGATCGACAACTTCATCGTGGCTTCGAACACCAACGACATCCTCACGCGGTTCATCAACGACGACGACATGAGCGCCCGTGACGTGGTCCCGACGGTGAGTCCGTCGATGGACATCCAGGTGTCGTCGAACTTCGAGCGGCTGCTGTTCGAGATGAACGGCCGCGACGGCGGCATGACCGCCGAGCAGCTCGGTCGTTTCCGAGCGACCGGTCGTCTCGACATCGAGGCCGACCAGCGCGAGCAGTACATCACGGGCCACTTCCGTGCCGCTGCGTTCGACGACGACGCAACGCTCGCCGAGATCGCTCGTGTGCACCGACTGACCGGCATGGTCGTCGACCCACACACCGCGACCGGGTCCGCTGCGGCGGCGATGCTCACCGGGCTCGATCCTGATCGGCATCCGGTCGTCTCGCTCGCCACCGCGCACCCGGCCAAGTTCCCCGACGCCGTCGAACGGGCGATCGGGCAGCGGCCGTCACTGCCGGCGCACCTGGCCGACCTGTTCGATCGTCCCGAGCGGACGCACCACGCCCCCAACGACCTCGACGCTGTCGAGTCGCTCGTCGAACGTCTCACTGCCCGCTGAGCGCCGGCGGGCGACGAGCCCGAACTGTGCGCAGATCGACCCGCTGGTGACGAACCGGTGCGCAAGTTTCGGGGTGGTGGGTTCGGGTGCTGCGCGGGGATGCGTGGTTGTGGGGCGGTGGCCTGGTACAGTGGCGATCGCTCGGTTCATCCGGGTCGCACCCCGAACTCTCGGTCGTGTGCGAATTTTCTGCCAGGGGAGCCACGTCTGCGGGCGCGTTCAACGCCTCCACACCCCCTTCTCCTGGTACTCGACGACTCGTTCGGCCCATCCGTGGCGAACGAGAAGAGAGGAACACCCGTGGCCGCAGCCGCACTCGAACAGTCCATGCTGGAATCGAAGGACAAGGACACCCTTCTGGAGATGGCCAAGGCGCTCGGCGTCAAGGTCACCGCTCGCCAGAAGAAGTCCGAGATCATCGACAAGATCCTCGACACGACCGGACCCAGCTCGCCCGTCTCGGCTCCCGCTGGCAACGCCCAGCAGGCGCCCATGGCCGCGGCAGATCCCGCACCGGCCCCCGCGCCAAGTGCTGGATCGGCGG
>JBGTCW010000059.1:0-6576 GCA_041748635.1 Ilumatobacteraceae bacterium
TGATCGGGTCGATGAGAGCCATCAGTCGCAGGCCTCGCACGACTCGGGGTTCTCGAGGCTGCACGCGACCGCCTCTTCGTCGGTGAAGGTCTTCGTCACCGAGTCGTCGACGAGCGGGGCGATGACGGGCTCGCTCGCGATCACCTGCTTGACGGCGGCGCTGGGGGACGCAGGACTCGACGCGCTCGACGACGTGGTGCTCTGGTTGATGCGCGTGGCGGGACGGCTGCGCAGGTAGTAGGTGGTCTTGAGCCCGGCCTTCCAGGCGTGCAGGTACATCGACGACAACTTGCCGATGGTCGGCGTCTCCATGAACAGGTTGAGCGACTGGCTCTGATCGATGAACGCGCCACGCTCAGCGGCCATGTCGATCAGCGCCCGCTGCGGGATCTCCCAGGCCGTGCGGAAGACCTCCTTGAGTTCGTCGGGGATGCGATCGACGACCTGCACCGAGCCGTCGGCTCGCTTGATGTCGCTGATCATCTGCTCGTCCCACAGGCCACGCGCCTGGAGCTCGCGCACCAGGTAGCGGTTGATCTGCATGAACTCGCCCGACAACGTCTCGCGCTTGAACAGGTTCGACACCTGCGGCTCGATGCACTCGTAGCAGCCGACGATCGATGCGATCGTGGCGGTGGGCGCGATGGCGATCAGCAGGCTGTTGCGCAATCCGTGAGCAGCGATGCGCTCCCGCAACGCGTCCCAGTCGAGTTCGGCCGGTGGGGTGACACCGCCGTTGGCCCGATCCCACAGATCGAACTGCAGGTCGCCCTTCGCTGCGCGGGTTCCCTCGAACGCCTCGTGCGGACCATTGGCCTCGGCGAGCTCGGTCGAGGCCCACAGGGCGTGGAAGTAGATGTGGGCGCTGATCGTGCGGCTGAGATCCTTCGCGTCGGCGGAGTCGAACGCGAAGCCCTTCTTGAAGAACACGTCCTGCAGCCCCATCAGCCCGAGGCCCACCGGACGCCACTTGTGGTTCGAGAACTCGGCTTCGGACGTCGGGTAGTAGTTGATGTCGATCACCCGGTCGAGCAGCGGCACGACCTGACGGACGACGTCGCCCAAGTGCTGGTAGTCGAACTCGCCGTTCGAGTCGACGTAGGCACCCAGGTTGAGCGAACCCAGGTTGCACACCGCAGTGTTGTCCTGATCGGTGATCTCGAGGATCTCGGTACACAGGTTCGACAGGTGCACGACACGCGGCGACCCGTCAGCGTTGGTCTCGCCGGTCTGGTTGCACTTCTCGTTGGAGGCGTCCTTGAACGTGACCCAGCCATTTCCGGTCTGCGCGAGCGTCCGCATCATCTTCGAGTACAGCTGCCGAGCTGGTACCTGCTTCTCGTAGAGGCCGGCTTCTTCGGCGGCGACATAGGCGCGTTCGAACTCGTCACCGAACAGGTCGGTGAGGTGCGGCACCTGCTTGGGGTCGAACAGACTCCACTGCCAGTCCTTCTCGACGCGCTGCATGAACAGGTCGGGGATCCAGTTGGCGATGTTGAGGTTGTGCGTGCGTCGGGCGTGGTCGCCGGTGTTGTCGCGCAACTCGAGGAAGTCCTCGATGTCGGCGTGCCACGACTCGAGATAGACGCAGGCAGCGCCCTTGCGGCGTCCGCCCTGGTTGACGGCGGCGACCGACGAATCGAGCGTGCGCAGCCACGGCACGATGCCGTTCGAGAGCCCGTTGGTGCCCTGGATGAGGCTTCCCTTCGCCCGCACCCGATGCCACGCGACGCCGATGCCACCGGCGAACTTCGACAGCTTGGCGATGTCGGTGTAGCGCTTGTAGATGCCTTCGAGGCTGTCCTCGGGCGAGTCGAGCAGGTAGCAGCTCGACATCTGGCTGTGAGCCGTGCCGGAGTTGAACAGCGTCGGGCTCGACGGGAGGTATGCCAGCGACGACATCAGGTCGTAGAAGCGCACCGCCTCGTCGACGTCGGAGCACAGCCCGCAGGCGACCCGCAAGAAGAAGTACTGCGGCGTCTCGATGACCTCGCGGCGCGACGGGTGACGCAGCAGATAGCGGTCGTACACCGTGCGCAGCCCGAAGAACTCGAAGCTGCGGTCACGGTCGGAGTCGATCGCAGCGTTGAGTGCAGGAGCGTTCGCGTTGACGAATTCGAGCACGTGATCGGCCACGAGACCCTCGGCGTGGCCGACGGCGATCGATTCGGAGAACCACGGGATGTTCTGGTTGCGCACCTCTTTGTCGACCACCGTGGCGAGCAGACGCGAGGCGAGCTTGGAGTAGTTGGGCTCTTCGACGATGAGACCCGCAGCCGTTCGGATCGACAGGTCGTCGAGTTCACGGGTGGTCGCGCCGTCGGCGAGCGCCGAAATGGTTCGGGTGGCGACACGCATCGGATCGACGCCGAGCAGACCTTCCGATGCGCGAGCGATGGCGTTGACGATCTTGTTCACATCGACCGCCTCGAGCGCACCGCTGCGCTTCTTGACCCGCATCCCACCGGCGGTCGGTTGCGCAGTTGCAGCCGGTGTCTTCGCCGTGTCGGTCAATGTTGGCGCTGCGGCAGCATCGACGGACGCTCCGGCGCCCGGTTCGGTCATTGCGGCGTTGTCGTCGATCACTGTCACCGTTGGGTTCTCCTGCTCATTGCTTGCGTCTGTGTCGGCGTCGGCACCGGAAATCTGGTCTCGACTTGAATCTGCTGCGAACCACCAGATGTCGTGGTACCTGGGTCCGCCGACACAACATGTCGCGCCAGCGGGTTCGTAATTACAGCAGTGAAACTACGGGTGTGTCAACCGTCTCGGCGAGAAACCGTCAACTTGCCTG
The DNA here is from genome assembly GCA_041748635.1 of Ilumatobacteraceae bacterium. Taxonomy (GTDB): domain Bacteria; phylum Actinomycetota; class Acidimicrobiia; order Acidimicrobiales; family Ilumatobacteraceae; genus Sva-07. Next base: position 2,795 of record JBGTCW010000059.1, read on the forward strand.
CACAGCGGCCCGAAATCCGGTTCCGCCGTGGCGTCTGACGTCGGCGAGCTCGGCCTGGCGACGCAACTTCGCCCACACCTCGTCGACCGATTCGGCCGTCGCGTGCACGAAATCGACGCCGCTGTCGGCGCGACCGGTGGCGTTGCGCTCCGCCTCGGCGTGCCAGATCTCCTCGACCTGGAGGAGTCGGCCGTCGCGTCCGCGCACGTTGTTCTCGCGGAAGTCGAGCGTGGTCCTCCATCCGGCCCGTTCGAGCTCGCGACGATCGGTCTGTTGCAGGATCGCGCCGTGTTGGCGCTGTCGCGCCAGGCGCTGACGGGGCGTGGGAAGGGCTCGGGTGACCATGCGCCCATCTTGAACGACGTTCCCTGTGGAGCGTCAGTCCCGATTGGTTGTGAATTGCGGTCCGCTCCCTGGGGACAACGCCGAAAATCTGTGTGTCGACTGTGGGTACACCGGCCAGAGCCCCTCGCACATCCCCCGCGATGAGCGAGGCATGCGCATACGCCGGTTTGGCTCATCGCAGGATGCACCCGGACCGCTGCGATGAGCGAGGCCCCCACATACGCCGGCTTCGCTCATGGGTGGGGCGAGTCGGTCCTGCGGCGATGAGGGTGTCGGCCCGCTTCAGAAGCCGGCGACGAGGTCCTGGCAGGCGAGTGCTGCCTGGCCGAACGCCGGGTCTGTGGGGTCGAGCATTTCGAGCAACCGGTCGCCGTTGGGATCGGCGAGCAGGTCGCCGACGGTGATCTCCGGAAGATCGAGCCCGTTGTCACGAAGGCAGTCGAACAGTGCGATGAACTGGTCGAACTCACCCTCGCCGGCTGGCGCGAACACGTCGTCGGCGGGCTCGTCGGATCCACATGACGACCCCGGATCCGGGAGCTGGAGGTCGACGAGATAGTCGATCACGACGTCGTCGACGCATGGCACGCTCAAGAACGCGGTGTGGCCCTCGGCCTCGACGCTGTAGAGCACGCCCGAGGCCAGCACGTCGGCCATCTCGACGGACCACTGGTACGGGGTCGCAGGGTCGCCGGTGGTGCCGATCACCAGGATCGGCGCGGCGCCGTCCGCCGGACCGATCGCGATCGGATCGATCGGATCCGCAGCACCGATGCATCCGGTGCTCGCACGGAGGAAGTCGCCGAAGTAGTCCGACGCCGCCGCAGTTCGATCGGCGAGCACGCGGACCTCCTCGGTCGGAGCCCGCCGCGGGTCGTCGGCACAGTTGATCGCGAAGCCTGCGGCCTGGCTGTTGTCGTAGGTGCCGTCGGGTTCGCGGCCCAGATAGGTGTCGGCGAGGATCTGGAGCAGCGAGCCGTCCTGCTCGGTCTCGGCGACGAACAACGCGTCGGCGAGCACGGGCCACAACTGCGTGCTGTAGAGCGCCGCCGCGACGCCGAGCTGCAGCTCTCCCGGGGTGAGCACACGATCGTCGTCGTCGGTGCGAAAGCTGCCGACCTCGGCGATCTCGTCGACCAGCGCTCGGTAGGTCTCGATCGTCGGGCCGAGTTCCGCAAGCGCGCAGTCGGCGTCGCCATCGCACGCCGCCGCGAAGCTCTCCAGCGCGGCGTCGAAGCCGGGCCCCTGCTCGAGTCCGATCAACGCGAGGTCATCGGTGGGCTTGACGGCACCATCCAGCACGAGGGCCCGCACACGGTCGGGGAACAGCTCGGCGTAGGTGGCACCGAGCCGCGTGCCGTAGGAGAACCCGACAAAGCTCAACTGATCGTCGCCGAGCGCGGCGCGCAGGGCGTCGAGATCGCGGGCGGCCTGGTTGGTGCCGACGAATGGTTCGAGCGACACCGACGCCTCGGAACACGTCGCTGAGCGGTCGAGCGCGTCTGTCACCAGCGTGTTCCAGCCTTCGTCGTCGCCAGCGGCCAGCAGGGTGACGTCGTCGTCGAAGTCGACCTCGCAGTCGATCGCCGTGCTCGCGCCGACGCCACGGGGGTCGAACGACACCAAGTCGAAGCGTTCGGCGATCGCCGTCGGCACCAACGCTGCGGCCGAGACGAGGAAGTCGATCCCCGACCCTCCCGGTCCGCCAGGGTTGAACACCAGCGACCCGATGCGGTCTTCTTCGTCGGCTGTCGCAGCGCGAGCGACGGCGATGTCAATCGTTCTCTCGTCGGGCGCCGTGTGGTCGAGCAGCACCGTCAGCGTCGAGCATTCGAGCTCGATCAGGGCTCCCGCCGCGCCGCCACACTCGCTCCAGTCGAGTTCGTCGACAGTCGGCTCGACAGCATTGGACTCCTCGTCGTCCGGCTGAGCCGACTCGTCCGTCGATGGGGAGCCGACGGGGTCGGCGGCGACGCTGACCACGTCGGAGCGCGACGAGCAGGCGGAGACCGTCAGGAGCGCCACGAGAACGAGGGCACGACGCACGACACGAAGCTAACGCCCGGTGCGCGTCCGGCTCGGTCACCACCGGATACGGCGGTGCTTCAGTCGAGGTGAACGGGTGCCGATGACCACTCGTGCCGATCCGACTCGCCGCTTCGCTCCTCGTGCTCACCGCCGTGCTCGCCGGCTGTGGAGCGTCGAGCGACAGCGACTCCGATCCTGGTTCGGCGACCGTCGACGGTGAGGCCGTGGCGGTCGGCGCCGCCCCTCAACCCAGCAACGACGCCGGTGGGCTCAGCGACGCAATGGAGGTGGTGGCCGCAGCACCGGGCGCGGCAGACGCCGCTGCATGCGTGGCCGAACGCCAGACACTCGACCTTGCCGTCGAGGCCTACACACTCCTCAACGGTGCCGCGCCAGAGAGCCTCGACGCCCTCGTCGACGCTCAAATCATCCGCGAGCCGTCGACGCTCTACGAGTTCACCGCCGGCGCCCTCCTGGCGAACCCCGACGGTCCCTGCACCTGACTCGTCATCCCGAGAGGGGTCAGGCCAACCACTTGGGTGAGAACGGTGGCGGTGCCGTCACAGCGAGACGCACTGCCTCGTCGACCGTGACAGCTCGGAGAGCGAGCGCGGCATTTGCTGGGCTCAGGAAACCGGCCGACACCGATGTCCCGATGAAGTCGAACAGCGACGCAAAGTAGTTCTCGACGTCCAGGAACACGACGGGCGTTGCGATCAGGCCGAGCTGGTTCCACGTGATCATCTCGAACGCCTCGTCGAGGGTCCCGAACCCGCCGGGCAGCACGATCACCCCATCGGAGAGCTCCGCCATGCGCGCCTTGCGCATGTGCATGCTCGGCGTGATCTCGAGCTCGGTGAGACCGAGGTGGGCCACTTCGGCCGCCACCAGCTGCTCGGTCATCACGCCGACGACCGAGCCGCCGGCTTCGAGCGCTGCGTCGGCGATCACGCCCATCAGCCCCACGTGGCCACCGCCGTAGACCATCGAGTGCCCGCCGTCGACGATCGCGGCGCCGAGCGATCGGGCCGCCGCCGCGAAGACCGGATCCGAGCCGGAACTCGACCCACAGAAGACACAGATGGCCGCCACCACCCCATCATGCGTCGCCGTCGACCCGACACGATGTGACCATTGGCGGCGGGCTGGCTCAAATGGCTGCGTCGAGGACCGGCCAGTAACGTCAGCACCATGACCGCGCTCGCCGCTCCCGACCTCCCTGCCGCCGCCGATGCCATCGATCTGGCCGACCGGATCGTCGGCAAGGCAGTGCGCCGGCTGGCAGCTGCGGGCGGGCCCGAGGTGCACCAGGTGCTCGCCTACGACATCGCCCACGCCGCATCAGGTGTTGCCACGGCGCGGTCGCTGCTCGACTACGGCTCGAAGGGCGAGGTCGAAGCCAAGATCAC
>JBGTCW010000060.1:0-3699 GCA_041748635.1 Ilumatobacteraceae bacterium
CAACTCACCCAACTGATCCGCGGGAAGTACCTCGTCGACGCACGGTGCCTCAGCAAGGTCCAGGGCATGCCCTTCAAGTCGCGCGAGATCGAAGCCGCAATCGACGAGGCGCTCGCCTCGATCGGGAACTCGAACGGAGCAACGTCATGAGCACCGCCCAGGTTGCGGTCACCACGAAGAAGGACTGGACGAGCGATCAGGAGGTCCGCTGGTGTCCGGGTTGCGGCGATTACGGCATCCTGCTCGCCGTCCAGACGCTGATGCCCGACCTCGGGATCGCTCCCGAGAACACCGTGTTCGTCTCCGGCATCGGCTGCTCCAGCCGGTTCCCGTACTACATGAACACCTACGGCATGCACTCGATCCACGGTCGAGCGCCTGCCATTGCGACCGGCGTGGCCGTTGCCCGGCCCGATCTCGACGTATGGGTCATCACCGGCGACGGTGACGGACTCTCGATCGGCGGCAACCACCTGATCCATGCGCTGCGCCGCAACGTGAACCTCAAGATCCTGTTGTTCAACAACCGGATCTACGGCCTCACGAAGGGCCAGTTCTCGCCGACGTCGCCCGTCGGTAAGGTCACGAAGTCGACGCCGATGGGCTCGATCGACCCGCCGTTCAATCCACTCGCCGTCGCCCTCGGCGCCGAGGCCAGCTTCGTCGCTCGGACACACGACCTCGATCGCAAGCACATGATCGACACCTTCCGTGCCGCTCACGAACACCACGGCTCGTCCTTCGTCGAGATCTACCAGAACTGCAATGTCTTCAACGACGGTCAGTTCGACGAGATCACCAAGAAGCAGGCCCGCGACGAGATGATGGTCAACCTCGTGCATGGCGAGCCGATCACGTTCGGCGCCGAACAGCAGCGCGCCGTCGCGATGGGCGTCGATGGTCAACTTCGCTTGGTCGAACGCGCCGACGTCGCGGCCGATGAGATCTTGATCCACGACGCCCACCGCCAGGATCCCTCGCTGGCGTTCGCGCTCGCCCGGCTCAGCCACGACGACCACTCCCCCACGCCGTTCGGTGTGTTCCGCGACGTCCAACGTCCGGAGTACGCCGGCGCGGTCGCCGATCAGGTGATGGCCGCGAGCGAGCGGAAGGGTCCTGGCGACCTCGAGGCGCTCCTGCGCTCCAACGGCACCTGGACCGTCACGTAATTGCTCAACTGATCGCTCGGTCGGTCGCGGTGTCGAACAGCGTGAAGTGATCGATGCGCAGCCGAACCGCCTCTCCCGGTGACGGTCGCACGCCGGCTGGTCCGGTGGCAAGCACCGACGTGCCTGCCACCGAGCAGCGGAGCCCGTTGGTGTGCCAGGGCGCTGCCCGCTCCACCTGAGCGGGGACCGGACCGTCCACCGTGACGACGACATCCTCCGGTCGAAGCCCCACCACCACGGCGCGCCCGACGTGGGCTGCCAGCGCCGGCGACCACGCCCGGATGCGCACGGACTCGCCTCCGGCCGGGTCATCGCGAACGAGCCAGAAGCCGGTCGAGTCGGCGATGACGGTCATCGTGACCAGATCGAGTAGTCCGGTCACCGCCGCTGCCGACAGCGTCGCCGGTGCGCGACGCACTGCGGCGGGCGAGCCGTACTGCACCAGTTCCCCGGCGTCGAGCACCGCGAGCTGCGATGCCAGGGCGAGCACATCGTCGTGGTCGTTCGAGGCCATGACGGTGGTGACCCCGTAGCCCGCCTGCAACGTCGCAATCTCGGTGCGCATCCGGCGGCGCAACGGATCGTCGAGCGCGGCGAACGGCTCGTCGAGCAGCAGGACGCTCGGCACTCGCACCAGCGCACGAGCGATCTGGACCATCTGTTGCTCGCCCACCGACAGCGTCGTGGGTGACCGTTCGGTCAAGGCCTCGATGTGCATCGCCCGAACCTCGGCGTCGACGCGTCGCCGGGTGTCGTCCTGATCGTTGCGACGGATATCGAGGGGAAACGACACGTTGCGCCGTACCGACATGTGACCGATCAGGGCCGCTTGCTGGAACACCATCGAGAGGTTGCGCTCGTGGGGTGGAACCCGCGTGACATCTCGACCACCGATGCGAATCGAACCGTGCGCCACCGACTCGAGTCCTGCCAGCGTTCGCAACAACGTCGTCTTGCCACTCCCGGACGGACCGACGACGCCGAGGAACGTGCCGTCCGGGACTGCCAGTGACACCTCGCGCATCCTTGTCGCCTGTCCGGACCGCACGGTCACTCGCTCGAACTCGACAGCCGCCATCAGCCGGTCACCCCCAGCACCCAACCCTCCTCGGCCGTCACCGCCGAGACGGCATCGTCCGCGATCTCGGGCGAGAAGAGACGAGCGAGCGCGTCTGCGGCGTCGGTGTCCGCGAGCCAGTTGACGACTGCTTCGACCTGGGCGGCGTCTCGGACGGTGTCGGTGGAGCGACGCACGTTCAACAGCGAGGGCCACACTTCGGCGACGATGACGCTGCCCGCCGACACGTCCGGCATCCGCAGGCCCGTGCTGAACGGCCAGACCTCCACCCGCTCGGCGAAGCGTGCACGCAGTCGACCAACCACGGGGATCCCGAGCAAGCTCTGGCTCCCCACCGCTCCGGCGCCGAGCAGCTGCCACGACGAGAAGGGCCGTCGTCCCTGGCAACGCAAGACCACCTCGACCTCACGCCAGGCCGGGAGAGCACCGGAATCGTCCGGCTTCGTGGTCGTCAACGTCGGTGAAGCGAGCGCCGGCGGGCATCCCCAGAACGGAGCGGCCCTCCCGGTGATGCGATGGTTGAGCTCAGCGGCGACCGCAAAGCGGTTGTTGCCGTTGCGGTGATCGTCGCTCACCAGGTCGGCGAGCAGCGCCCACATCTCGGCCCAGGCCTGGCCCAGCAATCCGAGCGCCGCGGCGGTACCGGCTGGATATCCAAGCGAGAAGTCGACGCCGATGAGCGTCCGGTTCTCCGGCTCGGTGAGCAACAGCTCGACGAGCAAGTCTTCCGCTGCCGCCCTGGTCGCGACGTTCTCGACGCGGACATCGCCGACATCGCGAACGGCGATCCAGATCGAATCGCGACCGAGCGTCGGCGTCGAGCTGGCGCTCCAGTCGACGGCTACGAAACGGTCGAACACGGCCACCCCGCCACCCGACCTACGCGAGGACGTCGGCGATCGCAGCGAAGTGCAGCGCGGCGGCGATCACCGTCAGGAGATGCCAGACCTCGTGGTAGCCGAAGATGGCCGGCCACGGGTTCGGGCGCCGCACGAGGAGTACCGGGAACCCGATCGTGTAGGCGAGGCCGCCCGCCACGATCAACGACATCTGCAGCGCGGTGAGGCTGTCGATCAGCGCGGGGGTGGCCACGATCGCCACCCAGCCCATCACGATGTACAGCGAGTACGACAGGTGCCGAGCGCCGTGGAAGAACGCGAGCTTGAGCACCATGCCGAGCACCGCAAGCGTGCCGACGATCGCCAACATCGGGATGCCCCAGCTGCGCGGCAGCGCGACGAGACACAGCGGCACGTACGTTCCAGCGATCAGTAGATAGATCATCGAGTGATCGAGTCGCTGCATGATGTTGCGTGCCCGCTCCGACTGTGCGAGGCGGTGGTACGCGGCCGAGGTTCCGAACAACAGCAGCAGGGTTGCGACATAGATCGACGCACCGACGACGGCGGCGGCGCCCTGCGCGATGGCGATCAGGAACACCCCGGCCGGGAT
>JBGTCW010000061.1:0-6391 GCA_041748635.1 Ilumatobacteraceae bacterium
CCCATCCACGTGATGGCGTCACGGGCGCCGGCCATCTCCTCGATGCGCTTGCAGTCGTCGACCGTGGTGCACAACGGCTTCTCGATCAGCACGTGCTTTTTGGTCGCGAGCGCGTCGGCGAGCACCGTCGCGTGCGTGAAGTTCGGCGAGGTGATGACCACCACGTCGACGTTCGGATCGGCCAGGAGGTCGCGGTGATCGGTGTACGTCGCCACGTTCGCACGTGCGTCGGCGCCGCCCGGCCCGCCTTCGACGCAGCTGAGCCCCCACTCGATGCTGCTTGCTACCGGATCCGCGAGCGCCACGACCTGTGCACCCTCCACGTGGTTGAGGTCGAGGATGTGCTCGCCCCCCATCATCCCGCTGCCGATCACGCCGTACCCGATGGTGTCACTCACGAGTCGAACGGTACCGCACGGGCCTGAGCGGAGATCGTCCCGGACCCGATCAGTGCGCGCCCCGTGCCAGACCCGACCAACGCACGATTGGTGCGCAACGCTGGCGGACGGTATCGATTCCTCAAGGGCGGGTTTCGCACGGCGGCGGTCTCGCCGCTCACCTCACATATACCACCCAGACCGCCACTCTGCGTGGCGATGGTGACCAATGTCGCTTGCAAAAGAGCCGTCGCTCATGTGAAACTACCACCGACCGTGGTCACGGATCGCCGTGTCACTGAGCAAGGGGAAGAGCAATGGGCGCACGGACAACACGACGAATCGGCGGAGCAGCCGTCGCGGGGTTGATGATCGCTGGAGTGGTGGCGGTGACCTCGATGACCGCCTCTGGAGACGGTCCGGAGGAAGCTACGGATCCCGTGGTGAGTTCTTATGGCACGCTCACGATCGACCTCACCGATCGGGCCGGCACCTACACACTCACGGATCCGGCGGGCAACACGATCGAGAGCAAGGTCATCAAGACCAGTCAACCGTGTGCGGCAGTCGAAAGAGAATTGGGTGAGTTGATCGTTCTCACGCCAAATCCCGACTCGCCGACGTCGACGGCCGACGCTGTGCAGATCCGCGACAGCGCGCTGGGGGTGAACACCGGCAACACCAGTTGCGGGTCGTCGTCAGCGGCAGTGATCTCCGGGAACGAGCAGCTGAGGATCGAACTCGGCCCGAAACTCCTCGCAGAAGGGGTATCGGCGGAGTCAGCCAGTCTTCGAGTGACGAAACTCAGAAAGGGTGACCTCAAGTGGAAGGTCGATGCCGGCCCGTTCAGCGATCCAATCGTCGTGACCGCGGCACCCATCGCGGTTGCGCCCGACGATGTCTTCACCAGCATCACGGTGCAATCCACTTCGGACCGGGACAACCAGGGCCTGTCGATCTTCGACGGCACGACCTTCAACCTCGTGCAGTTGAGTCCGGACTTCGACGTGGCGGTCAACTGCGGGCAGTTCGTCCAAGTAGGCGACCCTGAGGGCGACATCGCTACCAACGCCAGGTACGAGCGACTCGACAACAAGGCGGGCACGAACGCCTGTCAACCGGTCGGCGTCAGGGTCCAGATACAGCCTGGGAATGACGAAGAGCCTGAGGGCCGAGTGTTTTGGGACAACGCTTCCACAGCGGTGGACGACCCCGATGACACACAAAACGTCCAGGCGTACTTCACGATCGACTGGGCTCCGACCGACAACATCAACGACTTGGACAGGGACATCGACTACGACGCCGACGGCTCTGCCGAATCGGAGAAGATGCTGTGGTGCGATGGATTCAGCGGTGGCATCCCGAACTTGCCCGTGACCGAAAATCCCGGCGGCATCGCCCTGGAGGGTGACGAAGAAGGCGTGCTGCGGGCACCATGGTGCCTCGTCGAGGACGACCGGGAGCTGACGCCTGCCGGTTTCGTGCAGACGCAGAAGCTGTTCGGCAGCGGGGACCCTTGGGCACGCTGAGCGCCCACTGATCCAGGTCAGACCACGCCGGTACTGACGACGCCGAGCCGGTCGAGGAGGTGATACGCCTCTTCGGCCGGCTCTGTCGTTCCCAGGCGTCGGTCGAAGGGTGGACCGATCTGGTCGGCGAGCAGCAACAGACGGGCGAGATCGAAGGTGAGCAAACGCTCCCGCGCCACCACCACGCCGCCAGAGATCGTGTCGGCCGCCTCGTCGAGGAATCCGAGGTCCATGAGGGCCCTCGCCGACACAGCGGCGCGCACAGCCTCGAAGATCGCCACCTCCCCAGGCTCGGCGCCCGTCGCATGCGCAAGCGCCTCCAAGCCCTCCCGCGGGCGGCCGGATCGCACGAGGCAGTCGGCCAGGTAGATCGACATCTCGTACGCAGACGCAGCGCGACCACTTGCTCTCCATTGGTCCACGCCGCTGCGCAGCAACTGCTCGGCCGAGTCGAACTCGCCGCGGGCAGTCAGCAAGCGACCGAGGTGCATCTCGACGAACGGCGCCGCACCGTAGTCGGATGCCCGCAACACCCGAACAGCGTCGCGGAGCAGTGGCTCAGCCTCGTCGAGTCGCCCCTGATTCACCAGGACCTCGCCGATGTTGGCCTCGGTCATGGCTGCGTCGAGGAGGTTGCCGATCCGGCGGTCAGCATCGATCGCCCGTCGATACCACTCGAGCGTGTCATCCCATCGACTGTCGAAGTAGGCGATGACGCCGAGGTTGTTGGCCATGTCGGCCTGTCCCTCGAGGTCGCCGAGCCCCTCGTAGAGTTCCAGCGCCCGATTCGCCCACTCCGCCTTGCCGGGGTCCCCCAGCAGCACGCCCGCCAGGAAGATTGCGTGGTACGCCCGGGCGAGCGCTCGTTGCTCGCCGCAGCGCTCCGCGAGTTCGGCGGCTGCCAGCGCAGCGCGTCGAGCCTGCTCGGCATGTGACTGACGCGACCGCACGATCGCGGCAAAGGCCAACGAGTGCGCCTGAACGGCATCGCTCTCCGACCCGTCGAGCGTGGCCGCGATCCTGCGCCCGCGAGATGTCTCCGCCAGCGCCAACGAGTATGCACCGGCACGCTCGCGTACCCGCGCCCGCCGCAGATGGATCTCCGCGCGTGCAACGACATCCTCGGCTGCAAGCCGGGCGGCACGTCGATAGGCATCGAGGGCCGCTTCGAAGAGCCCCGCCTGCTGTCGGGCGTCGCCCAGAGCGACGAACAGGCGCCGGACCTCGTCGTCGTCGACGTGATCGGTACGGCGCCCAGCCTCGATCGCCCGCTCGTAGTGGACGACCGCCTCGACCGCATTGAACGAGCGGTCAGCGCGATCAGCGGCCATCTTTGCGTAGCGGTACGCCCGCTCGTGAGCCCCAGCGTTGGCGAAGTGCAGCGAGAGCATCGCCGCGTCGAGCTCGTCATCGGTGCTCAGGGTCTCGAAGACCTCACCGGCTTCGAGGTGGAGCCGGGCGCGGGAACGAAATGCCAGGCTGTCGTAGACGACGTCACAGACGAGCCCGTTCCTGAAGCGGTATCGGAGTGGACCGTCGGCCTCGAGGAATCGCGCCAACTGGGCGACTGTGGCCTGGTCGAGTTCGAGTCCCTCACGACGGAGCAGCTCCTCGACGACCGTGCGGCGGAAGCTCCGACCGAGCACCGACGCGTATGACAGCACGCGCTTCGACAGTGGGTCGAGAGCATCGACCTGAGCGGCCAACGTGCCCTGCAGGGATTCGGGAACGGCATCGAACGAGCCGAGTTCCTGGGCGGCTGTGATCAGTTCACCGACGAACAGCGGACTGCCGTTGGCCCGGGAGACCACGAGGTCGATCTCGTGGGGTCGCAACGGGGCCGCGTCGGTCGCGCTGATCGTGAGCGCGCGCACCACGTCGTCGGGGAGCGGTTCGATCGGCAGATGCTCACCCACCGTCGCTTCGAAGCCACCTTCGTCGTCACGGCGCACGGTGATCAAGAGCCACGGGTGCGCTTCGGTCGCACCCGCGATCCGGCCGAGAAGGTGCGCCGACGCATCGTCAGCCCACTGCATGTCCTCAGCGAGGAAGACGAGCGGCGCGTCCTGGACAGCGGCGATCAGATCCAGAACCACGTCAGCGGTTCGATCGGCCCGGTACTGGGCACTGATCGAGTCGGCTTCGGCGGTCGACGACACCGCAAGCTGCAGCGCATCACCGAGCAGCGGGAGGAACGGCAGCAGATGTGGTGCCTCGGCCGCGACGGTGCGCTCGAGCCGTTCACCCAGTTCTGCCGAATCCCCTCCGACGAGTCCGAACAGCGCGCGCAGCGGGTCGCGGACCACCCGGTAGCTGTTGCTGGCTCCGTACGGCTCTGCGTGCATGTCGACGATGCGTGGGTGCTCGGACCCCAACGCCTCGCGCACGAGCCGGGACTTCCCCAGACCCGCAGCACCGATCAACGTGACCACGCCCCCGCGCCTGTTCGCAAGCGCCTCGACCCGTTCGCGCAGCGCGTTCAATTCCGCGTCGCGGCCATGGAACTGCAGACCGTGGCCGTCGGTGGCCTCCTTCGGTCCGAGCTCGTCGCCAACGCGGTAGACCACCTGTGGGAGTGCCTTGCCCTTGAAGGTGAACGGGCCTTCCGGCCGCGTGTCGTACCGCACACGGGCCGCTTCCAACACTGCCGGGTGGGCATGGATCACTCCCGGCGGGGCTGTCACCATGATTCGAGCCGCGGTGTTGACCGTGTCACCCATGATCGAGAACACGGCCTGGTCCGACGCCCCGAGTTCACCAGCGAACACATGACCACGGTGGATCCCGACGTGGAGCGCTAGCGGGGGATTCGCGTCGATGATCGAGCGAGCGGCACGCAACATCCGCCCCTCATCGTCCTCGCTGGTGAGCGGAACGCCCGAGCTGCAGAACAACTTGCCGCCGTTCGCGTCGACGTCGACGTAGAGCAATGCGATGTCCTCGGCCTCGAAGGCGGCTTGAGCGATGTTCAGCGTCTCGTGCAGCGCGTCGGCCAAGCCGTCGGGGCCGTCCGCCTCCAGGCGCTGATCGGTCCCCTTGAACTTGAAGAAGCCCATCGTGGCGATGCGGTGGACGGGGTCGGGAGCGCCGTGTTCGAGCACCGTCGCGATGATCGGCGGAGTCACCCGGCGAGCGGCTTCGGCGTCGGTTGCCCTCCCCGACGGAGCCTGAACGGGCTCGACGGCACCCTTCCGCCACGTCACCACCAGTTCCCCATCTTCACGTGGCTTGGTGCTGCCCCGTCCGAGCAGCACAGCCATCGCCTGACTGACAACGATCTGCCCCGCCTCGGCCGCCGACTCGCGGTCCATCGCGATCGTGGTATCCGGCCCACCCACGACGAGCTGGCGGTATCGGTCGCCCACGAGGAACAGGTGAAAAGCGCCCGAGTGCGCACCGATCGAGATCTTCAGCCGCAGCTTGCCGACCGACGTGGGGATCTGGCTCGCCTGGCGCAGATTCTGCCGCATTTCGACGGCGGCTGATGCGGCTTGGCGCGCATGGTCCGGGCCCGTGAAGAGCACGAGCAGCGCGTCGCCACCGAACTTCAGCAACTGTCCACCTCGGCTCGCCGTGATGTCGAGCATGCCAGCGAAGACACGGCTCAATGTCTCGACGAGCTCCTCGGTTCCGATGCGGCCGCGGGTCGCGAGTTTCTCGGACAGTGCGGTGAAGCCGGAGATGTCGGCGAACACCATCGTGCCCTCGACGACCCGCCAGCGACGCTCGGGTTCGTCCGTCACCCAGTCGAGCACGATGCGTGGCACGAGACGGTCCAGCCGACCTGTCACTGCGATGTCGTCAATCGTTGCCATTGCCCTCTGGCCTGCCGTCCAGCGGGGAACAACGAGGTGTTCGCTCCTCCGCCCTGACTCAATGCCGAGCGTACTCGCGATCGGCTTGCCCAGTTCGGCCGAGCCGTGTTCGCGTCCACTGCCCCGCCACGTAACCTGAACCGATGACCGACCTGCTGATCGAATCGACGGTGCTCGAAGACCGGCTGCGTGCCGCCCTGCCGACCGACGTCGACTACGCCTCGGCCCGACTGGTCGACGAGCGTTCCGAACACCTCACGGTGCGCCGCAACCAACTCGAGCCGATCTTCACCGGGTTCGACACCGGCGTGATGATCACGATCTGGAACGACGGTGGCCTCGGGTACGCCGCCACCACCGACCTGAGCGATTCGGGTCTGGCCGCCGCCGCCACACGTGCGCGCTACTGGGCCGGCGTGACCGCTGGTGCCATGGTCACCACCGCTGCACCGACGAGCCATGCGAACGGCTCCTACCTCTCGCCGGTCGAGGTCACGTGGGACACCCTCCCGTTGAACGACCGGCTCGAACTGCTGCAACAGCAGTCGCGTCTGCTCGGCATCGACGACCGGATCGTCAACTGGGGAGCATCACTCACGCGCCGTGACGTCGATCAACTGCTCCTGACCGCCTCGCGCAGCGGCGACACCGGGCGCATCGAGCAACG
>JBGTCW010000062.1:0-3630 GCA_041748635.1 Ilumatobacteraceae bacterium
GAGATGCGCAAGCTCCAGAACGAGTATCGCAACGACCGCACGAAGCTCAACGAAGAGATGATGAAGCTCTATCAGGAGCACAAGGTCAACCCGATGGCGTCGTGCCTGCCGCTGCTGGCCCAGGCGCCCGTGTTCTACATCATGTTCCGCGTGCTGCAGGGCCTGGCCTACCGCCCGATCGGTGCGGCCCGTCCGGTGTCCGATGCGGTGTGGGGGGCGTTCGCACGTCAGGACGAAGTCCAGGACCCCGGCTTCATTCCACGGTTCCTCGCGATCGATTCGTCGTTGTACGAGTCGTTGTTCGGTCAGCGCGAGATCTCCTCGATCGGGCTCGATCTGTCGCTATCCGCGGCGAGAGCCGTCGGCGAGGGCTTCACGACCGGCATCTGGTACGTGCTGCTGGTCGTGCTGCTCGCTGCGCTCTACTTCGTCCAGCAGCGCATGGTCGCCGCCCGAGCCTCGATCAGTCCCACGATGTCGGCCGGCCAGGCCAAGCTGATGCAGTACCTGCCGGTGTTCTTCGCCATCTTCCAGATCTTCTTCCTGTCGGCGCTCGTGGTCTACTACCTGTTCCAGACCATCTTCCGGATCCTCCAGCAGGCCTACATCACACGGGCGTTCTATGGCCACGACGAGTCGCTCGGGCGTCAGGCCCAACGTGCCGGCGAAGCCGCTCGCGAGGAGGCCAAGAAGAACGGCGACGGTGGCGGACTGTTCTCACAGGTCAAGCGTGATCTCGCTGGACCTGGCGCGAACGACAAGGGGGCCGGAAGCGTCAAGAAGCCGAAGACAGCCGACACCGCGAGCACCCCGAAGAAGTCGACGAACAGCAAGCGGGTCACCCCACCGAAGAATCGTCCGACACCGTCGTCTGGCGCAAAGGGTCGTCCGACGCCGTCTCGACAGCAGGCGCAGGCCAACAAGGCGAACCAGCAGGCCAAGGCGTCGAAGTCTGCCCGTCCGAAGTCATCCAAGAAATCGTCGTGACCGAGCGCGCACCCGCGCCGGCCACATTGCAACAGAAAGCGACACCAACACATGGAGTGGGTCGAAACCACCGCAAAGACCATCGAAGCCGCCCGAGAGGCAGCGCTCGACCAACTCGGCGTCGGAGCTGACGATGCCGAGTTCGAGGTGGTCGAAGAACCGCGCCCAGGTCTGTTCGGGCGACTGCGAGGCGAGGCGAGGCTGCGGGCGCGTGTGCGTCCGACGCCCGTTCGACCCAAGCAAGAACGTCGGCGCAAGGGTCGCAGCGACTCCTCCTCCTCCTCCTCCGGCAGCACGCCGCCGGCTGAATCCGCCGATCAGGCCTCGACTGCGCCACCGCGGGCGGGTCGTCGCTCGTCGGCGACCGCGACCACCAGCAGTAACAATCGCCAACACGACCGTCAACAGCCGCAGAACGAGGGAACTCCCATGAGCAACGATGACCGACCCGAATCGACCGTCACTCCTGACGAGGTGGGCGCCGCTGCGGTGGCGTTCATGGACGGCTTGACTGCCGCATTCGACCTGGATGGGTCGTCGAAATTGCACGTCGACGGGGTGGAGCTCGACGTCAAGGTCACTGGCTCGGAGCTGGGCCTCCTCGTTGGTCCCGGAGGTCGAACACTCAATGCGATCCAGGATCTTGCCCGCGTGTCGGCACAGCGTCGGCTGGGAGACCACGAGACGCGACTTCGGATCGACGTTGCGGGCTATCGCGAACGGCGCGAAGCGGCATTGGCCGCGTTTGCGCGAGATGTCGCCGAACAGGTCCGCACCAGCGGATCCCCCCGGTCGCTCGAAGCAATGAGCTCGTCGGACCGCAAGGTCGTGCACGACGTGCTGAACGACGAAGACGGCGTGTCGAGCCGATCGGTCGGCGAGGACCCGGATCGACGGATCATCGTCGACCCGACCTGATCAGCCCGCAGTGTCCACGGCGCTGACGGTCGCCCTCGAAGAGTCGCAACGACGGGGGTTCCTCGGGAGCCGTCCCATCGCCGACGCGATCGTCCACGCCCGAGGTTTCGTCCGGGCGCTCGACTCGGCGGGACCCGTCGTGTCGGTGTTGGACCTCGGCGCCGGTGGTGGCCTCCCCGGACTGGTCATCGCACACGACCGACCCGCACTGCAGCTCACGCTGCTCGACCGACGTGCCAAGCGCACCGATCACCTCGAGCGGGTCGTGCGCCGGCTGGGCTGGCAGGATCGAGTGACGGTTGTGTGTGTCGACGTGGAGGCGTTCGTTCCGGACGCACCATTCGATGCGGTCGTGGCGCGAGGCTTCGGTCCTCCCGAATTCACCCTCGCCACCGCTGCACGTCTGGTCCGTCACGACGGTCCGATCGTGATCAGTGAGCCGCCTGATCAGAATCGCTGGGACGACCAACTCCTCCAACGAGTCGGGGTACTCCGAGTCCCCACCTTCGCGGGAGCGGAACCGGCGGAACCCGACGACACCAAAACCCCTGAACTGGACGGCCTCGTGGCGGTCTTCACGCGACGCTGACACGCTCCTGCGGTGTTTCACGTGAAACACCGCACGGGTGGTCGGCGAATCGCCGCGGGGTAAGTTCCACGTGAAACATGTGGAAATGCTTGTCTCGCGCCGCTGAATCCGGCAGAGTGTGCACGTCCCCACACCGTTGCGAGCACCGCAACGATCGTCCCTCCCCTGGGAGAACGGAGAACCCGTTGTCGGAATCCGACACTCCAACTGACGCGCTCGATGATCCACGGGCCGCTGCGACGTCGCCCGCGACGCCTGACAGCGACTCCCCCAGCGCAACGCAAACACCGACCGAGCGGTATCCGCTGCCCCGGATCATTGCGCTCGCCAACCAGAAGGGCGGGGTCGGCAAGACCACGACCACCGTCAACCTTGGCGCCGCGTTGGCCGAGATGGGATTACGCACGCTGATCATCGACCTCGACCCTCAGGGGAACGCATCCACCGGTCTCGGCATCGAGAACCGAGGACTGGAACACTCGATGTATCACGTGTTGATGCACGAAGAGCCGCTCGAGAACGTCGTTGAGCCGACCGATGTCCGCAACCTCTTTGTCGCCCCTGCGTCCCTCGACCTGGCGGGCGCCGAGATCGAACTGGTGCCCGCCTTCAGTCGGGAGCAGCGACTCAAGCGTGCGATCGAGGCCGTGCTCGACGACTACGACTACGTGCTGATCGACTGTCCTCCCTCGCTTGGACTCCTCACGGTGAATGGGCTCGCAGCAGCGAGCGAGGTGATGGTGCCGATCCAGTGCGAGTACTACGCACTGGAGGGACTCGGCCAACTCCTTCGCAATGTCGATCTCGTGAAACGCAATCTGAATCCGACGTTGGAGATGAGCACGATTCTGTGCGTCATGTACGACGCACGGACCAAACTCTCCGGCCAGGTGGTGAGCGAGGTGAGAGATCACTTCGGTGACAAGGTCCTGAAGTCGGTGATCCCGAGATCCGTGCGGTTGTCGGAAGCACCGTCGTTCGGGCAGCCGATCACCACGTTCGATCCAACGTCTCGCGGGGCCATTGCCTATCGCGATGCAGCACGGGAGGTGCACCATGGCGCGATCTAGTGGACTGGGCAAAGGCCTCAGTTCGATCATCCCCGGTGTCGAGTTGTCCGACGCTGACACCACCCG
>JBGTCW010000063.1:0-9065 GCA_041748635.1 Ilumatobacteraceae bacterium
CCGTCGCGCTCAGCGGCGGTCACCGACGCCCCGAGTGCTCCGAGCGCATCGTGGAGCGGTCCCATCGGCCGATCCCGAAGCGGTGGGGCTCCGTCGATGGTGTACTCGCCGGAACCCAGCGTGCACAACGCCGTCACGAACCGAGAGGTCGTTCCCGCCAGACCGGCGTCGAGCCGTAGCGGCCCGGGCATCAGCGCACCGCCGGTCCCGATCACGTCGGCGACTCGGTGGGCATCGTCGAGCCGGAGGCCGATCCCACAGCCGAGCCGCTGGAGGCAGTCGATCATCGCTGCGGTGTCATCGCCCGGGGCCACGCCGACGATCTCGCTCGTTCCGTCGGCCAGCGCCGCGCACACCAACGCACGGTTGACGATGCTCTTCGACGGTGGCACCATCACCTGGGCGATCACCGGCCCCTCGGCGCGCCTGACGCGATACCAGTCGCCTCCGTCGAGCGTCGCTTCGGTGCTCACGACAGCGGCTGGACGGCCGGCCGGAACCCTCGTGCGAGCAGACCACCCCTGAACAGCTCGACCACCGCACGGTCGACCAGGACGACCGCCACTCCCCTGGTGCTCTCAGCGACGTGCACGACCTCGAAGCTGGCGATGTTCACGCTGAGCTCTGCGGCCAGTGTGAAGACCTCGGCGGCCGCACCCGCGCGGTCAGGAATCGGGATGCGCACCTCGGACAGCTCGTCGGGGTGCACCACCCTCGCCGGCAGGTTCACACGGGCCTGTCGAGCAGCCGTCAGCCGTTCGAGCAGCGCATCTCGGTCGTCGGCATCGATGACCTGGCGGACATCGCTCAACCCAGCGATCAGCTGATCGAGCACCCCGACGATGGCGATTCGGTTCTCGGCACAGATGTCGAGCCAGATGGCGGGACGGCCACTGGCCACCCGGGTCATGTCACGGAATCCCCCGGCCGCAAGTCGCAGCAACGCAGCATGCTCCTCCGCTCGTTCGCTGGCGAGACCCATCAGAGTGGCGGCGGTGAGGTGCGGAACGTGGCTCACGACCGCAACGAGCTCGTCGTGACGTTCCGGCGTCAGCGCGACGACCTCCGCACCGAACGACGCAACGACCGAGGCGACCTGGGCGAAGACCGCATCGTCGCTGTCCGTTCCCGGCGTCAGCACCCAGACTGCGCCTTCGAACAAGTCGCCCTGGGCACCATCGATACCGTCGAGCTCGGAACCGGCCATCGGATGCCCGCCGACGAATCGAGGGTCGACCGCCGCCGCGCAGATGGCGGCCTTCACGCTGCCGACGTCGGTCACCGCACCAGCGGTCTCGCCGAGCGCTCGCTTGACCTGATCGACGCCGGCGAGCACCGGGACCGCCACGAAGGTGATCTCAGCGTCTGGATCGAGCCCGAGCTGATCGACGATGCTGCGCTCGAGCGCCGCGTCGACGGTGGCTGCGTCGACGTCGTCACCGCTGACGTGCCACCCCTGGCGACGCAGTGCGAGCGCCACCGATCCACCGATCAGGCCGAGTCCGATCACGTTGGCGCGTCGCGCCGGATCCGTGCGGTCAGTCACGGGACCCGATGGTACCGGTGACGCCGCTCGCGTCGGGCGGAGGTTCGGCTGCTGCAACGGTCTCGGTCAACAGTCTCCATTCGTCGGTGGTCAGCTCTCGCCATGACCCGGGCTGCAATGCGCGGTCGGTGATCGGGCCGATGCGCGTGCGCACGAGCCGCGTCACCGGGTGCCCCACCGACTCGCACATCCGTCGGATCTGACGGTTGCGTCCCTCGTGGATCGTGATGCGCAGCACGCCGGGATCGGGCTGAGACACCTTCGCCGGCGCTGTCATGCCGTCGTCGAGCAGCACGCCCTCGCGCAAGGTGCGGATCGCACCGGCGGCGACCGCACCGCCGCTCACCTCGACGAGGTACTCCTTCTCGATGCCGTGCGATGGGTGGGCGATGCGGTTCGCGAGGTCACCGTCGTTCGTCAGCAGCAACAAGCCCTCGGTGTCGACGTCGAGGCGCCCGACGGAGAACACGCGCGGCACGCGCGGCACCAGCTCGACGACCGTCGGGCGGTCGTGGGTGTCGCGCGATGTGGTCACCACGCCGACGGGCTTGTTCACGAGGTAGTAGACGAGGTCGGCGCGCACACCGATCGGCGCTCCGTCGACGGCGACGTGGTCGTTCGCCGCATCGACGCGACGACCCAACACGGCCACCTCTCCGTTCACGGTGACGCGACCTGCGGCGATCAGCTCCTCGCACACGCGACGGCTGCCGTAGCCCGTGGCGGCCAGCACCTTCTGGAGTCGTTCGCCCTGGGGCAGCTCGGCGTTGCGCTGAGCGATCTGCTCCCACAGCGGGGGCTCGGGCGTGAGGTCGCTCACGGCGCGCTGCCATCGGATGTCGCGGTGGACACCTCGATGACCGGCGTCACGCGGAGCCCGACCTCGAGCGCCTCGACGACCTCGGCACTCGGAATGAACTCCGCGATCGGCGGCAGATCGTCGAGGGATGCGAGACCGAGCTTCTCGAGGAATGTCGAGGTGGTGCCGAACAGCACCGCCTGACCGGGCCCGTGATCACGGCCGACCTCGTCGATGTACCCGCGAGCCTGCAGCGTCCGCAGGACGCCGTCGGAATCGACCCCGCGGATCGATGCGATCTGCCCGCGTGAGATCGGTTGCTTGTACGCGACGATCGCCAGCGTCTCGAGTGCTGCGCCCGACAGTCGAGCGCGTTGATCGTGCAGCAGGAACCGCTCGACGTACGGCGTGAGATCGCTCGCCGTCTGGAACCGCCAGCCACCGGCGACGTTGACGAGTTCGAATCCGTGTTCACCAGCGACATACGACGCAGCGAGTTCTTCACACCACTGGTCGACGAGCACGGTCGGCTCCTCGAGGAGCTGGGCGAGCAGCGCGCCGGGCACGGGATCGTGGGCGACCAGCACGATCGATTCGATCGCACGCTTGTACTCCGCGATTCGATCGCTCGGATCGCTCGACTCGTCGGCAGCGGCAAAGGGCTCGTCGGACATCCTCGGCACTCAGCCCTCGTACGCGTCGACCAGCACCGACTCGGTGTCGAAGTGCTCGTCGGGGCTCCACGTGACCTCGATGTCACCGAATCGCTCGGGCTGATCGATCTCGATCGCCCCCTGCTTGTACAGCTCGAGCACGGCAAGGAACCGGATGATCACCTCGATCCGGTCGGCCAGGTCGGCGGTCAGACGCCGGAACGTGATCCGCCCCACCCGAGGCAGTTCGTCGAGCAACTCGGCCACGGCGTCGGCAACGGTGGTGGTGATCGGGTTGACGTGGAAGAGGTCGACGACCGGCACCGGCCTCGGCGTGAGCGCACGGATGGCGGCGTTGCGCAGCATCGTGATGCTGGTGCCTTCGAGCATGTCCGGAACGACGTCGGTGAAGCGTTCGTCGGGGCCGATCATCCGTGGGAACGACAGATCGGCCTCGTCGGCGAGCTTCGAGAAGATCTGAGCAACATCCTTGAACGTCTTGGCCTCGAGCAGACGGGCGAGCAGCATGTCGCGCTCTTCCCACAGAGCGAATTCGTCGTCGAGGTCGAGGTCGGCGGTGTTCGGCAGCAGGCGCCGCGCCTTGAGTTCGACGAGCGTCGCCGCGATCAGGAGAAACCCCGTGGCGACGTCGAGGTCGAGCTGCTGCAACCGTTCGATCTCGACAAGGTAGGCGTCGACGATGCTCGACAGGTTCACCTCATAGATGTCGACCTGTTCGCGCAGGATCAGCTGCAACAGCATGTCGAACGGCCCCTCGTACACGGGGGTCGAGACGATCGAGGGAGCGGGAGGGACCATCGCCGCACAACCTACCGGAGCGACCCCCTCGCGACGGGGTATCGTCGGCGCCCGTGACGACCCAGCAGAACCCTGCGACGCGAGTGCTGTCGTGCATGCAGCCCACGGGCGATGTGCACCTCGGCAACTACCTCGGAGCGCTGCGCAACTGGGTGGCCGGGCAGCACACCTGCGACGCCTTCCACGGCATCGTCGACCTCCATGCGCTCACCGTCATCGACGAGCCGGCCGTGCTCGGACGCCAGACCATGTCGTTGGCCGCGATGTTCTTCGCGATCGGCCTCGACCCGGACGTCGCGACCGTGTTCGTCCAGAGCCACGTACCCGAACACAACCAGTTGGGCTGGATCATGGAGTGCACGGCGAGCTTCGGCGAGATGTCGCGCATGACCCAGTTCAAGGACAAGAGCGCCAAGCGAGAGCACGACTTCATCTCGGCCGGCCTGTTCACCTATCCGGCGCTGCAGGCCGCGGACATCGTGCTCTACGACGCGAACGAGGTGCCGATCGGCGACGATCAGCGCCAACACGTCGAGATCACACGCGACATCGCCATCCGCTTCAACCATCGCTTCGGCGAGACCTTCGTGATTCCCGAGGCGGTCACGCCCGCTGCGGGTGCTCGGGTGATGAGCCTGCAGGATCCGACCTCGAAGATGTCGAAGTCCGACGAGTCCGACGCCGGGTGCGTCTATCTCATCGACGAGCCGGGCGTCGTGATGAAGAAGTTCAAACGAGCGGTCACCGACTCCGACACGGGGGCCGACGCCGTGCGCTACGACCGGGCGGCGAAGCCGGGCGTCGCCAACCTGCTCGAGATCAACGCCGCCGTCACCGGCCGGACACCAGATACGGTCGCCGAGGACTACGAGCAGTACGGCAAGCTGAAGGTCGAGACCGGCGAAGCGGTCGTCGCAGTACTCGAACCGATCAGGACCCGCTACCTCGAGCTGATGGACGACCCCGACGAGCTCGCACGGCTGCTTCGCACGGGCAGCGACAAGGCCCGCGAGGTTGCTTCGACGACGCTCGACCGGGCCCACCGGGCGATCGGCCTGCTCCCCGCCTGATCGCAGGCTGCCGTCAGGAGATCGGCAGTGCAGTGGCCCGACGCCACTCCCCGAATCGGAGCGGATGCGTCCACACCGGCCGGGCGATCGATCGCGAAGCAGGGAACCAGGCCAGCTCGTTGCCATGCCCAGACGCCGAGCGACACCAGACACCGCGAAGCCGAGCAGCGTGAACCTCCGCGCCGACCGACTGCGTCACCGCGTGAGCAACCGTCACACCCGCGTCGTCGAGTGGATACGTCGACGGGAGGCCTGCCCCGACCGCGCCGTCGGACGACCGGATGTCGGCGACGCGCTGACGACTCGGCAGGGTGCACGCCGCGAGACGGATCGGAGCGTCGTCGTCGAGGTCATCGGGCTCGACGCCCCGACCGGCGAACAGGTGCCGCACCTGGGCGTGCACGGTGAACAGGTCCTCGTTCAGATACAGCGTCGGCCACGAACCAGGCGGATTCCATCGGCCGCCGTGCCGCTGAGCGAACGAGGGATCGAACGGATCGACGTAGTGCGGGCGGGTGATCCTGAGCCACACGTGGCCATCGGGCAGCTGCGCAGTGATCACGGGGCGATGCGGGTCAGATCGAAGGTGTCGGCGAGTTCGTCGCGCAGCACCTCGAAGTCACCGGCGAGGGCCACGTCGAGCCGGGTTCGCCCACCGAGCGCGTCGACCGGTCGCCGCACCACCGCCGGAATGTGCTCGCGCTTGACCCACTGGTCGAGCAGATCGGTGGCCTGACCCAACACGGCGACCTGGTCTCGACGGGCGGCCGGCGCTCCCTCGGAGAGCCACTTCGACGCCGCCTGGCGGCTGATTCCGAACATCCGGCCGAGCTGCGTCGCCGAGATGTCCCACAGCCGCACGGTTCGCTGCAGCGGGCTCGCATTGAGCTGCTGATCAAGACGATCGATCACGCCCCGCAGCACATCCGAGCGGCCGCCGGAACGCAGCAGGATCTCCTCCGTCAGTGTCCGGGTCAGTGTCTGGGTCCGCGCTTCCGGCCCTGCCATGACGGCCACACTACCGCAACCATTCGTCAACTGCAACCGATTGTCAATGACCCGTCATGCATGATCCGAGGCGGCGAGTGCAGGGAAGGCTGGCCCCCGTTGTGCGATCAGCTCGACGGTATCGGCAACCGATCCGGCCTCGCCGGCCATCGCAGCCCCGATCGCCTCGTGATCGTGGTAGGCGACGAATGCCCTCGTACGTGGCCCAGCGATGGTGGCGACGACGCGGCCGAACGTCCCCAGGCCACACTCGATCTTGCCGACATCATGCAGCAGCGCTCCGGCGATCTCGGCCCTGGTCGCCTGCGGACGAGCCGCAACGAAGCGTCGTGCCACGAGCGCACTGTGACGCCGATCCTGGTTCGACAGCTGCACCCACAGCGACCGCTCCCCCGCGAGGAGGTGATCCTGCGCCCAGTTTTCGTCGCCGACCGCTGGTGGCGTGGGCGGCAACGACGTGAAGAAGCGCGCCGCCAGGTGTCCGAGCTTCGACAGCGGACTCGACGTGCTCATCGAGCCAGTGTGGCGCGTGGATGAGCGGATCGGTACACGTCCCACAGCCGCTCCTGGCTGACCTTGGTGTAGATCTGCGTCGTCGATATCGAGGCGTGGCCGAGCATCTCCTGCACCACACGGAGGTCGGCGCCATGGTCGAGGAGGTGCGTGGCGCACGAGTGTCTCAGCACGTGCGGCGAGAGCTGATCGGCGATGCCCGCCCGCACCCCGTACTTCCTGACCACCTGCCATGCAGCCTGGCGCGTGAGCCGACCGCCGCGGGTGTTGAGGAACACCGCCTCGGCGTCATCGCGCCGGCGCCACTGATCGGGAACGATCATGGCGCGACCACTCGGTGAGAACCAGTCGTCCAGGGCGGCTGCCGCAGTGGACCCGAACGGGACGATGCGCTCCTTGGAGCCCTTGCCGAACAGGCGGACGAGCCGTGCGTCGAGGTCGATCTCGCCGATCGACAGCCCGACCGCCTCGGAGATGCGGGCGCCCGTGGCATACAGCAACTCGATCAGTGCGAGATCTCGGCGATGGATCGGCTCGGTGACGACGACCGCGTCGAGCAGGCTCGTCACCTGCGCCTCGGTCAACGGCTTGGGGATGCCTGACGGAACACGGACGCCTTCGAGGTCGGCGGTGGGGTCGTCGCGCCGTTCCCCTTCGATCGAGAGATATCGATGCAGCATCCGCACCGCTGCGAGTTGACGGGCAATCGACGAGGTCGCCGCCCCGCTCGCCCGTCGCTCTCCCACGAACTCGACGAGCTGACTCGCACTCACGTCGAGTACCGTCGCGCCACTGTCGGTGAGCCAGTCGCAGTACCCGTTGAGGTCACGGCGATAAGCCGCCAGCGTGTTGGCCGCTCGACCCTTCTCGGCGACGAGCCACGACAGGAACTCCTCCACCTCAATCGGCAGCGGCGAGTGGGCCATCAGCTGATCAGCCGTCGCGGTGGTCGGCGGCGCGGAGACGTCGATCGGTCAGCAGCAGCGCCACGACCGTCTTGGCGTCCGCGATCTCACCGCGCTCGACCATGGCAAGCGCCTCGACGAGGGGGAGGTGCAACAGCTCCATGTGCTCCTCCTCCGGTCCCTGGCGGTCGTGCGAGACCGGGGTGCAGCCGGTCGCCAGGTACAGGGTGGTGACCGAATCTGTCATGCCGGGTGATGGCAGGATCTCGGTGAGCAGATCGAGCTGGCCCGCCAGCAGACCCGCCTCCTCGATGAGCTCCCGTCGAGCCACCTCGACGGTCTCCTCGCCCTCGATGTCGCGCATGCCTGCCGGCATCTCGATGATGGTTCGCTCGTACGGCGGGCGGTACTGCGACAGCAGGACCACGGACGCATTCCCCTCGGCGTCGAAGACGAGCGGTAGGACGCCCACGGCGCCCGGTGAGCGCACGATGTCGCGCGTGAAACTCGACCCGTCCGGCGCCTCGAACTCGACGGTCGCAAGGTTCCAGACGTAGCCCTCGTGAATCGTCCGCTCGGCGACGCGTCGGAATCCCGTCACGACGTGAACGATGGTGCCACGTGCTCCGACCGCACAGGCTCCGCAGTTTCCGCAGTTTCCGTCCTGGCTGCCTCGGTCTCCGAGTCGACCCGTGTTCGCCGTTCGAGCGATGCGGCGACCAGCTCACGGAACAGCGGGTGCGGACGATCGGGCCGACTCTTGAACTCCGGATGCGCCTGGGTGCCGACCCAGAACGGGTGGCCCGGCAGCTCGATGAACTCGACGAGGCGGTTGTCGGGCGACGTTCCCGAACACCACAGTCCTGAGTCTTCGAGTTGTGTTCGGTAGCGCTCGTTGAACTCGTAGCGATGTCGGTGGCGTTCGCTGACGACCGGCTCGCCGTAGGCCGCAGCGACCTGTGAGCCAGGAGCGAGGACGGCGTAGTACGCGCCGAGGCGCATCGTGCCGCCCTTGTCCTCGATGCCGCGTTGCTCGAGCATCAGGTCGATCACCGGATGGTGGGTGGTCGGATCGAACTCGGTCGAGTTGGCGTCGACCAGACCGACGACGTCGCGGGCGAACTCGATCGCCATCGCCTGCAGTCCGAGACACAGTCCGAGGCACGGCACCCCTTCCTCGCGCGAGTACCGCGCCGCCGCGATCTTGCCCTCGACGCCGCGAGAACCGAATCCACCGGGGATGACGATGCCATCGAGGTGGCTGAGCTGACCGGCGGCGAGCAGGCCTTCGACGCTCTCGGACTGGATCCACACGATCTCGACATCGGCACCATGATGGAATCCGGCGTGCTTGAGGCTCTCGACCACCGAGAGATATGCGTCCGGCAGCTCGATGTACTTGCCGATGAGGCCGATCCGGACCGGTGTGGTCGCCGCCTCGACCTTTGCAACGAACTGCTCCCAGTACCGCAGGTCCGGCTCTCCGTCGATGCGCAGCAGCTCGCAGACGAAGTCGTCGAGGCCCTCGTCGTGCAGGATCAGCGGCAGTTCGTAGATGTTCTTGGCGTCCGCAGCGTTCACGACGGCACGCTCCTCGACGTCGCACAGGCTCGAGATCTTGCGCTTCAGGTCGTCCGACAGCGGCTCCTCGCTGCGGCACACGATCACGTCGGGCTGGATGCCGCGACTACGCAACTCTGTGACCGAGTGCTGTGTGGGCTTGGTCTTCTGCTCCCCGGAGGGGCCGATGAA
>JBGTCW010000064.1:0-12922 GCA_041748635.1 Ilumatobacteraceae bacterium
CGGTCGACGATGTCGTGCCAGATCGAGGTGAGCGATGCAACGCCGCCGTTGGCGAACTCGAGGCGGGCGACGGCGACGTCGTCGATGAGCGGATGGCCGTGCACTTCACGAACCGTGCCGCTCACGGAGTCGACCGGTCCGCACAACCACTGCATGACGTCGACGTCGTGGATCGAATGTTCGAGCAACGTGCCGCGACCACATCGAGTCGGGTCGACGCGCCAGCTCGATCCGTAGTGACCTTGGATGGGAATGAACTGGTCGTCACGGAACGACACCGCGAGCAGCCGACCGGCGCGCTCGTCGGCCAGCAGCGTCCGGGCGTGGATGAACTGCGGCACGAACCGCAGCACGAGGCCGACTTGGTTCACGACTCCGGCCGCATCGACGGCGTCGACCATTCGCTGAGCGGACGCCGCATCGACCCCCAGCGGCTTCTCGCAGAACACCGCGACCCCTCGCTCCGCGGCGGCGGCGACGAGGTGTTCGTGTTCCGATGTCCACGTGGTGATGAACACCGCGTCGACCCGATCGAGGAGAGCGCTGTCGTCGATGACCACGTCAGCGCCGACACGATCGGCGAACGCCGACGCCCGATCGACGTCGAGATCCTGCACGGCGACGATCCGGTGGTCGGCAGCGCTGTGTTTGAGAAACCAGTTGTGGGTGCGAGCGATGAAGCCGGTTCCGATGAATCCGATGCGAACCGTCATGTCAGTCGTAGACGAGGCAGCCGTCGTCGAGATCGATGGTCGGGAGCTCGTCCTTGTCGGTCCAGTAGTCCTGGGTGTGCTGCCACTCGGGCTTGTCGCCGGCCTTGGGCATGAGGTGCATGCTGCGCTGGAGATAGCCCGGATTGAAATTGTCCTCGCCGATCCACGGGCCGAGCACCATGTCGGCGTCCTGCGTCCGCAATGCGGGAACGACCGTGTTCGCCCCCGCCGAGTCCATGTGACCGAGAAGTCGGCACACGAAGTCGCCGAGCAGATCGGCCCGCAAGGTCCAGCTCGCCCGGAAGTAGCCGAACACCCACAGCAGGTTCGGGACCCCGGTGAACATCATCCCGCGGTACGTGACGGTGTCGGCGAAGTTCACGTCGTCATCGTCGACGGTGAACCGGATGCCACCGAGCACGCTGAGGTCGAAGCCGGTTGCGGTCACGATGACGTCGGCATCGAGCTGCTCGCCGGACGTCAGCAAGATGCCGGTGGCGTTGAAGGAGTCGATCTCGTCGGTGACGACGGACGCCGCCCCGCTGCTGATCGCTGCGAACAGATCGCCGTCGGGCACCATGGCCAGTCGTTGCTGCCACGGTCGGTACGTCGGGCTGAAGTGCGTGTCGACGTCGTAGCCCTCCGGAAGTGCCGCCCGCAGCGCGGTCAGCAGCTCGTTGCGGACGAACTCGGGCTGGTCGAACGACAACTGTGTGACGAGTGCCTGATCCTTCAGTGCTTTGCGGCGCACGATCTCGTGGGTCCACGCCTCCGGGATCTCGAGGTCGCGCAGCGTGTCGGCGAGCTCGTTGACGTTCGGGCGCGAGACGAAGTATGTGGGCGAACGCTGGAGCATCGTGACGTGTTGGCACGTGCCGGCGATCGCCGGCACGAGTGTTGCCGCCGTCGCCCCCGAGCCGATCACGACGACCTGCTTGCCCGAGAGGTCGATGTCGTGCGGCCACGTCTGAGGATGCACCACTTCGCCCTGGAAGGTGTCCAGACCGGGCCAGTCCGGGGTGTAGCCCTCCTCGTGCTTGTAGTAGCCCTGGCACATCCACAAGAAGTTCGTCGTGAACGTGACGGGCTCGCGCGCACCGGTCGCCGGATCGGAACGGGTGGCGTGCACCGACCAGAGGTTGTCGTCGCTCGACCACTCGGCGGCGGAGATCTCGTGGCGATAGCGAATGTGGCGTTCGAGGTCGTTGTCGTCGATCACCTCGCGCATGTAGGTGAGGATCTTGTCGCCGGTGGCGATCGGCGGACCGATCCATGGCTTGAATCGGTAGCCGAACGTGTACAGGTCGCTGTCGGAGCGGATGCCCGGATAGGTGTGGGTCAGCCACGTGCCGCCGAAGCTGTCGAACTTCTCCACGATGACGAACGAGGTCTGCGGGCGCTGGTCGCGGAGGTGATAGGCGGCTCCGATGCCCGAGATCCCGGCACCCACGATCAGGACGTCGAAATGCTCGACCGGGTGGACTTCGGCGCGTTCGGTTGTGCTCGTGGTGTCGCTCACTTCGATCTCCTCGCCCGTCGCGGTGCCTCGCAGCGCATCCCGATCTGTCGCAGCTTCGCACGCCGGAGCGATGGGTCGGAAACCGGCGGCATCGCGCCGGCCGTCGATCAGTGCGCTGCGCGATCGTCGGGGATCGGCTGAGACCCGAGGTCGTCGAGTGGTTCGAATGGCAGTGCTGGTGGGAGGGTGAGGCCGATCAGGGGCGGCTTGAGCGGATGGGTGTTGCCGTCGGGGTCGACGAGGATGAAGTGGCCGGCCCCGAGGGGCTGGATACTCCAGTGTTGTTCGTGGAGCCAGTGGTGGTGGTACCAGCATGCGAGCACGAGGTCGTCGAGGTCGGTGTTGCCGTCGTTGGCCCAGTGGATGCTGTGGTGGGCGTCGCAGCCCCCGGGTGCGATGGGGCAGCCGAGGATGCGTCAGCCGTGGTCGCGTAGTGCGAGCGCGTCGAATTGGGTGTCGGACACGGTGCGGGTGTGGCGTCCGTAGTCGAGGATCGTGCTCTCGGGGCCGGTGATGAGCCGGTGGATGCCCGCATCGCAGGCCATCCGGCGTACGGCCTGCGCGGTGAGGGTGCTGCGTCCGGCGTTGGTGTCGAGGGTGCCGCCGTTGGTGGCGGCGACGAGGTCGTCGTAGGCGATGGTGGCGACGATCTTGGGCCGGTTGCGTTTGGTGCCGGCTGCTGGTTGGAACTGGGCGAGTGCCTGTTTGGCCATGGCGACGAGTGCGTCGGCGCGTCGTTGGGTGGCGGTGCGTTCGTCGCCGTCGGCTCGTTGTGCGAGTGCGCGGATGGCTTCTTGGACGATGCGGAAGCCTTCGGGATCGAGGAGTCCGTCGAGTTGGCCCATGCCGTCGAGGAGTTCGGACAGGTGCAGTGATCGCGAGTCGAACTGTTCTTGTGCGGTTCGTTCGGCGCCGTCGGGGTCGGCATGAAGTCGCCAGGTTTGCAGCACCATCTTGAAGTCGCGGTGGACCAAGGTCATCGCCCAGCCCGCCAGCAGTTCTTCGTCGCGGGCGAAGGTGTCGGCGATGTCGTCGTGCCAGGCGTCGGCGAGCAGTCGCAGGGCTGACTCGGCGAGGAAGCCGTCGGCGAAGCGTTCTTTGATGATCGGCATGCGTTGGATGCGGTCGGCCAGATGCAACGTGGTGCGCACGGCACCGGGCGCCTCGCTGGTGGTGGTGGTCAGCCAGGCGTGTGGCGAGCGGAAGCCGTGGATGTGCCAGCGGCCCGAGTCGACCACGGCGTGGACGGCGTCGAGTTGGGCGGCGCGGGAGCGTCGCACGGCGACGGTGGAATCGTCGGCGACGTCGAGCACCCCGCCCCACTGCGTCGATG
Organism: Ilumatobacteraceae bacterium; assembly: GCA_041748635.1. Lineage (GTDB taxonomy): Bacteria > Actinomycetota > Acidimicrobiia > Acidimicrobiales > Ilumatobacteraceae > Sva-07. The sequence continues at coordinate 3,566 of JBGTCW010000064.1, forward strand.
TCGACGTCGAACTCATACCCCCATCATGACCAGGGGGTGTAACAGAGATGGGGCGACGGTGGGTGAGGATGTCCTCGCCCGTTGCGGTGCATGGCCAGCGCCCTTTCGATCAGTCGGAGCCTCTCGCGCCGGAGCGACGCGTCGGACACCGGCAGCATTCTGGAAGGATCTGCGAAATGGGCGAGTGGATCTGTCCGCAATGCGGTCGGTTGTTCGGGCGAACAAGACAGTCACATGACTGCGCGCCAGGGCTCAGCCTCGAGGAGTACTTCGCCACGGGACCGACGCACGAGCGGCCGATCTTCGACGCCGTGATGGCGCATCTGGAGACGCTGGGACCGCTGCACGCTGACATCGTGTCGGTCGGGATCTTCCTCAAGAATCCGCGCAAGTTCGCCGAGCTCCGACCGAAGGATCGCTGGGTGGCGATCTCGTTCTCGCTCCGCCGACGGGCGCAGCACCCGACGATCACTCGCAAGGTCGTCGAGTACGCCGACCGCTTCTGGCACGTTGCCAACGTCCATCAGTCGAGTGACGTCGATGCGGACCTGCTCGATCTGCTCGCCGAGGCCTACTACGACGAACCTCTCTGAGATCGCGCTCCCGGTGGTGTCGACCGGCGACACTGGTGGGGTGAGAATCGATTGCGCCGCGTACGTCGACGGCCAGCGTCGCGAGTTCGACCCGGACACCATGACCATCGACGACGAGACGGTCGGCAACGGATTCGTCTGGCTCGGCCTGCAGATCCCCGATGAGTCCGAGCTGCAGCGCAGTATGGACGCGCTCGGCATCGCCGGAGTGTCCGCCGCCGACGTGCTCATGCCACACGCGCGCCCCGTCCTGACCGTCGAGGGGCGGGTGGTCCAGATCGTCCTGCGCACCGCCACCTACGACGATCAAGCCGAGACGATTGCCCTCGGCGAGATGACGGTGCTCACGAACGACCGAGCGGTGATCTCGATCCGGCACGGTGAGGCAGGGCAGCTGTCGTCCGCCCGGGCAGCGCTCGAAGCCGATCCTGAACGTCTCCGGCTCGGGCCGAGCGCGGTCGTGGCCGCCGTGGTCAACGTGGTGATCGACGGCTACGGACCCGAACTCGACGGCTTCGAGAACGACGCCATCGAGGTCGAACGCGAGGTCTTCTCCGACATCAACCGGCAACCGGTGCAGCGCCTGTACCAACTCAAGCGCGAGGTGCGTCGAATGCTCGTGGCCATCGATGCGTTGCAGGATCCGCTGAACCGGTTGATTCGTGTGCGGGGCGCGTCGATGCCCCCGTCGGTCTTTGCGGATCTCAACGAGGCTGCTGACCAGCTCGATCGGGCGGTCACGCGAGCTCACTCGCTGTCGGGTCTGCTCGATGCGGCGCTCACCGCCAGCCTCACGCAGATCTCCGTCCGCCAGAACAACGACATGCGCAAGATCAGCGCCTGGGTGGCGATGGCGGCCGTGCCCACAATGGTCGCTGGCATCTACGGCATGAACTTCGACACCATGCCCGAACTCGAATGGCAGTTCGGCTATCCGATGGTGCTCGGCCTGACCGGTGGGGCGGTTGCCCTCATGTACCGGCAGTTCAAGAAGTCCGGCTGGCTCTGACGATCGCGGCGCCGACGTACACGATGTGCCAGGCACAACGTGTACGTCGCTCGGCTCGCGAGCTCAGGCGGCGAGGGTGAACTGGAAGCGGCGCTGGCCGGAGGTGATCTGCATCGCCAGGAGCCCGAACGCCCGCTCGCGCACCGGAGCCGGTTCGCGGTCGTCGGCGAACACCTCGGCGAGGACGGGGGACGCGCTGGCCGCTGCCGCGAGTGCGAGCACGTCGTCGATGGCGTGGTGGTCGAGGGCCTCGAATCCCTCGCGGTCGATGGTGATGGCGATGGCGTCGAGTCGGCTGGCGGGGGAGGTCATGCCGTCACGGTACGCCGGAGTGGTCGACATGACTAGCGATGATTCGGACTCATAGTCATCAGTTATGCTGATGTTCATGGATGCGCTGCGAGATCTTGAACTCCGCCATCTGGCGGCACTCGATGCCGTGGCGTCGGAGGGCACGTTCGCTCGCGCCGCCGAGCGCCTCGGCTACACCCAATCAGCGGTGAGCCAACAGATTGCGGCGCTCGAGCGAGCGGTCGGCGACAAGGTGTTCGACCGGCCAGGCGGTCCACGTGCCGTCGAACTCACTCCGTTCGGAGCGGAGCTGCTGCGCGGCGGCCGCGACCTTCTCGGCCGGGTCGAGGCGCTGGCGGGCGACCTCGATCGGTTCCGAGCGGGTCACTCCGGTCGACTGACCATCGGCACGTTCCAGAGTGTGTCGTCGGCGGTCCTGCCGCGAGTGCTCGGCCGATTCCGGTCTGCGTACCCCGACGTCGAGGTCCACCTGTTCGAGACCGATGTCGATGCCGAACTCGGCGAGCATCTCGAACGAGGTCAGATCGAGGTGTCGTTCCTCGTCGGCCTGGCCGACGATCCGGAGCGCTCGGACTTCGAGTCGAGGCTGCTGCTCACCGACCCGTTCGTGCTGATCGCGCGACCCGGCCAGTTCCCGCCCGGTCCGGTGTCGCTCGACGCGTTCGCGGGTGAACCGATGATCGGTCAGCACCCGAATTCGTGCCAGCTGCTGAACGAAGCCGGTCTGCGGGCGGGTGGTCTCGACCCGAGCTACGTCTTCCGTTCCAACGACAACGGCACGGTTGCGGCCATGGTCCGCGCCGGGATGGGCGTTGCGGTGATGCCGCTGTTGTGCACGGAGCCCGAGGACCCGCGGACCGAGCTGCATCCACTCGATCCGCCGCTCCCCGGCCGGCAGGTGTCGATCGCCTGGCGCAGCGGCCGGACGTTGTCGCCCGCAGCGAGTGCCTTCATCGAACTGACCACGCTCGTCTGCGGCGAGTTGTTCTCGCAGCCAGATCTCGCTGCAGCTACGTTGTCACGATGAGCGAGCCGCACGACATCACCGTTCGCAAGGTGAAGTTCGACTTCCCTGAGGAACTCGACGACGTCCTGCCCGGCGCCGACCCGGTTCGCGAGACCTACATGGTGGCGTTCTCGCTCACGATGCCGTACCTCGAGCCGTATCTGATCCGCACGTTCCGGTCGGTGGCCGACGACATCCGTGACCCCGGACTGGCCGCGGACGTGAAGGAGTTCATCGGGCAGGAAGCGCAGCACTTCCAGAATCACCGCCGCGTGAACGAGATCATCAAGCGCCAACTCGACACGCCGGTCGCCGCGGAGCTGCAGTCGATCGAAGATCGTCTCGACGCCGACTACCGCCGGTACAACGCCTCGAAATCCCAACGATTCAACCTCGCCTACGCCGAAGGGTTCGAGGCGATGACCTGCGCGATGGCGCTCACCTCCATCGACGACGCCGAGGCCGGCCGCAACACGCTCTCGCCCGGCGCTTGGGGGCAGCTGTGGGCGTGGCACCTCGCCGAGGAGATGGAGCACCGCACCGTCGCGTTCGATCTGTACGAACACCTCGTGGGGAGCTACCCGTATCGGGTGATGGCCTCGGTGCGCTCGCAGTGGCACTTCCAGCGCACGATCGATCGGCTGCAGCGCGTGCCGCTCGCGTCAGTGGGTGAGCCGGCCAAGCGCCATGCGCCTCCGTGGTTCAAGGCGGGCCGATCTCGCTACGTCGCCACCTTCAAGCCGGGCTACGACCCCGGCCGTCTCGATCCGGGACCACTGCCCGGGTTGATCCTGTCGCAGTACGCCTGACCTGCCGGCTACGCCGACGGGCGCCAGGCGGGTCGTGCGAACACGTGGCCGAGCTTGTTGCGCCACCCCGTCGCCCGGCGCACGTCCGAGGCGATGTCGGCGAACTCGTGATACGCAAGCCGAACCGGGTTGAACGTGTTCACGTTCTTGGTGAGGCCGTACTTCACCCGGCGAACTTCGGGTTCGAACGTTCCGAACCACCGATCCCAGACGATCAGGATGCCGCCGTAGTTCTTGTCGAGGTACTGGGGGTTGACGCCGTGATGCACTCGATGATGCGACGGCGTGTTGAAGATCGCCTCGACGGGCTTGGGGAGCCGGTCGATCGCCTCGGTGTGGATCCAGTACTGGTACAGCAGGTTGATCTGGCCGGCCTTGATCACATGGTGGGCCGGGATGCCGAGCAGCGGCAGCGGCAGGAACACCCACGACGTGAGGAACCCCGACCACGGCTGTCGCAGCGCCGTCGACAGGTTGTAGCGCTGACTGGAGTGGTGGGTGACGTGGTTCGCCCACAGGAGGCGCACCTCGTGCATCCAGCGGTGGTCCCAGTAGTAGAGGAAATCCCAGGCCACCATCGCCACCGGGAGCGACCATCTCGTCACGCCGAGATCGACGATGCGCCGCTTGAACACGGCGCGCCCCATGGCACCGACGACGCCCGCAACGGCGAGGTTCACCGCGACGTTGCCCACCAACATCGCAAGGCTCGCCGTGGTGTCGCGCCGTTCGTAGCCGACCGGCACCAATGCGTCAGCGGGCTGACGGGGATCCGCCAGCTCTGCCAACGTGGCGTTGTCGAGGTCGCCGAATGTTCTCTGCTCGCGCCGTGCCAGCACCCGCGACTCCCACGCCATCGTCGCGATGAACGCCGGCAGCGACAGGACGTCGATCACGTCGATCGGCCGCGAGTTGAGCTGCTTCACGTCCTCCAGTCTGGCGCCGTCACCCCCCTCTACCCCCGTTCAGGTTGCAGTCCGGAAGGGGCGGCTCATCCGAAGTGTCACGCGAACGGGGTTGGTGAGTAGGTTCGAGGGATGGCCGTCACCACTGCCGACACCGCACCTACTGCCGACACCGACACTGCGACCCCGCCCGAGACGGAGACGCGTACTTTTCCGCAGTCGCGGTTCGCTCCGCCGCCGGGATCGACCGAGATCCTGCTGGTGCGCCACGGCGAGTCGCAGCCGCTGGTCGATGGCGAGGCGTTCGCCCTCGTCGACGGTCACGGCGACCCGCCGCTTGCGCCCGACGGTTGGGAGCAGGCGAAGCTCGTTTCACAGCGCTTGATCGACACCGGCGAGCGCATCGCGGCCGTGTACGTCACCACGTTGCAGCGCACGCACCAGACCGCCGAGCCACTGCTCGAGTACCTGGAGATGCAGGCCACCGAGATCGCAGATCTGCGTGAGGTGTTCCTCGGAGACTGGGAGGGCGGGGAGTTCCGCAAGCGTGTTGCCGACGGCGATCCGATCGCGCAGCTGATGTACGTCGAACAGCGATGGGACGTGATCCCCGGCGGCGAACCGGCTCATCAATTCGAGAATCGCGTCCGCCGAGGAATCGAGCGCATTGCGGCCGACCACCCCGACGAGCTCGTCGTCGCTGTGGTGCACGGCGGCGTGATCGGCCAGATCATGAACCTCGCCACCGGCGCGCAGGGGTTCGCGTTCACCGGGTCGGATAACGCCTCCATCTCGCACATCGTCGTCACCGGCGACCGTTGGGTCGTCCGGTGTTGGAACGACACCTCGCATCTCAGCCCGACGTTCAGTACGGCGGCCGAACCGTTGATCTGACCGGTCACCGTGGGAGAGACCTTGCGAGCTACTCGTTCCGGTCGGGACGCCAGCACGCCGCCAGCAGCGCAGCGCCGCCGCCGATGCCGCCGACCGCGGCGATCAACAAGCCCGTCGCGCCGATGAGGTCGTCGCGCAGGTCGAACGCCTCGTCGAGCGACCACGTGCCAGGGCCGATCGCGCCGATCGCCAGCCCGACGATGCCGAGCGTCATCACGTACTCCCAGCCTTCACCGGGTCGGAAGATGAAGAATCCGTTGCCTCGATGGTTGATCGCCCAGGCCACGAACATCACGCCGACCACACCGGCAGCGGCGAACGGCGTCAGCAGGCCGAGCACGAGCAGCGCGCCGCCCCCGATCTCGGTGATGCTCGCCAGCCAGGCGTGAACCTTCGCAGGTCGCATCCCCATCGATCCGAACCAGCTGGCGGTGCCGTCGATGTTCGGACGGATGTGGTTGATGCCGTGGGCGAGCATGACCGCGCCGACGCCGCAGCGAAGGAGGAGCAGAGCGAAGTCGATGGCGTCGGCGTCGGACATCCGGCCAGCCTGTCATGCGCGCTGGCTCGCCTCCGGCTTCGCCGGATCGGAACTCAGGTGGTCGTTGTCGCGGATGTCGGGCGGGTCGCCGCGACAGCTTGCTCGTATGTCGACATGAGCTCGTCGTGGCGACCGGGGGCGAGGTCGTCGAGCGCAACGAGGTCACGGCGCTCGCAGGCGCGGACCACGTCGAGCGCATGGCCCACGGCACCCGAACCGTGCAGCACCGCACCGACGAGGTCGTCGCTCAGGGGGAGTTCGCCGAGCAGGTCGGCCAGGGCGGCGTCGTAGAGGCGATCGACGACCGACAGCAGTGCGGCGGTCACCCCGCAGCGCACGAGGTCCGTGCCGTCGAGCAGAACGGTCATCATCTCGGCGCGAGTTGCGCCCCGGTCGATCTCATTGGCGTGGGCGCCGTTGTCGACGGTGTCGTTCGACGAGGCCAGCAGACCGGCGAGCGATCGGAGCTTGCCGATGCCCAGCAGCGCGATGGCCTCGTCGATCGTTGCGACCCGTCGATCGAGACCGAACGCGTTGGCGTTCACGGTGGTGAGGAGACGGAACGTCAAGGACGCATCGCTCGCCACGACTTCCTCGACGGTCGCAACGTCGACCGTGCCGTCGAGTGCGATGCCGAGCGCGACCGCCGATTGACGCGTGGCGGGACGTGCCGGTCGGCGTAGGACCTCGGGTTCGCTGATGTAGTAGCCCTGGAAGAGATCGAAGCCGTTGTCGATGCAGCGGTTGAACTCGTCGTGCGACTCGACCTTCTCAGCCACGATGAGCACGCCGGGCGAGCGCTCGCGGGCGACCCTGATCAAGCGGTCGATCTCGAGGTGGTGAGCTGACGTGAGCTCGATCTTGACGATGCTCGCCAAGGGCAGCAGCTCGGAGCGTTCGAGGTCGCCGAGGCGGCTCACGTTGTCGAGTGCGAAGTGGTAGCCACCCATCCGCGCCCTGCGGAGCACGTCGACGGTGTCGTCGTCGAAGGGTTCGGGTTCGCAGACCTCGATGATCATGCCCTCGGGCGGCATCATCTCGTGGAGACCGTTGACGATCAGACTGGCGCTCGCGTTCACGAGGCCGAACCGATCGCCGACCACTTGCTCCATGCCCCATTGCAGGAAGACGCGCTCCATCACCGATCGCGTGGCGGCGTCAGGGTCTCCCAACGCCGTTCCCGGGTCGGATTCGCCCCGGTACAGCAGTTCGTAGCCGAAGATCTCCCGGTCCGCGTCGACGATTCGCTGTCGCCCGAGGAACACCTCAGAGGTCATTCGGTTGCCGCCTCCCGCAGAATCTGCCATCACCGATCGGATGGTCTCTGGATGTCATCGGCCTGCTCGTGCCAGAACTGAAGGACTCCGGTCGAACGGATGCGTAATCTGCTGAGATGACTCGCCGCATCCTCGTGCTCAACGGCCCCAACTTGAACCTGCTGGGCACCCGCGAGGTCGACGTGTACGGAGCGGCCACACTCGAGGACATTCTCGAGTCGATTCGCCGTGCGGCCGCCGAACGCAACGTCGAGATCTACGACGTGCAGAGCAACGGTGAGGGTGAACTCATCGACGCGTTGCAGGATGCGCGGACCAGCGCCGACGGCGTGATCTTCAATCCGGGTGCGTACACCCACTACAGCATCGCCCTGCGCGACGCCGTGGCCTCGATCGACCTGCCCGTGATCGAGACGCACCTGTCGAACGTGCACGCCCGCGAGTCGTTCCGCCACGTCTCGGTGGTCAGTGCCGTCTGTCTCGGCGTGATCGCAGGTTTCGGCCCGGACAGCTACCTGCTGGCCCTCGACGCGCTGCTTGGCCATCTCGAACACAGCTGAGGCAGCTCGCCGGCCGGCGGGCCCGAGCGCGCCGTCAGGACAGTGTGTTGACCAGCACGGCGAAGTGGTTGGAACTGGCGTCGTGGCGCTTGCCGACGATGGCCTGGTACTCGCCCGATTCGTAGATCTCGCGGGCCTTGTCCATCGACTCGAACTTCAACACGACGGTCTGCTTGCCCGTGTGATCGCCTTCGACGTGCTGGGAGTCGCCGTCGAAGACGACCACCTCGCATTCCGTCCCGACCCGCAGGGCAGAGATCGCCCCGCCTTGGTACTCGCCGTACAGCTCCGGGTTGTCGACGTCGTAGTTGACGATCAGAAATGCGCTCATGGTGCGACTGTTGCAGACGAGACCGCACGTCGGTGTGTCGGAAGGCACCCGGTGTCGGACTGGAGAACGCCGTCGAGTGGCCGATACTCAGGCGTGAGTTCCGCCCTCGTCGACCAGCCGCGCCCCGACGCAGTGGTCGTCGCGCCCGCGAGCAGGTGGGCACGTCTGCCTGCGTGGAGTCGGGCCGGTGCCATCGCTGCGGTGATCGCCAACGGACCGACGCCGCGGATGATGCGTGCGTCGGCGCGACTCGGGCTGTTCGTTGCTGGATCGATGCTGCTGGCCGTCGGCGTCGGGGTGATGCTGTGGAGCGGACTCGGACCGGGTCCGCTCGACGTGTTCATCGGCGCCGTGCGGGTGCGTACCGGCCTCCCGCTGACCGTGGCGGTCTGGCTCGTGATCGCGTCGCTGATCGCTGCGTCGTGGGCGATGGGGCGACGGCCGGGGCCGGGCACGATCGTGTCGCCGATCATCGTCGGACCGAGCATGCAAGCAGTCGTGGCAGTCCTCGACGGCGTCCAGCGCCCTGACGCGTTCCTGATCCTGATGATCCTCCACGTCGCTGCAGTGTTCGTGGTCGGTGTCGGTGCGGGGGCGTTGATCGTGTCCGGTCTCGGCGCCGGTTCGGGAGAGTTGCTGGCGTCCGCAGCGTCGGATCGCACCGGTCGGCCCGAGCCACGGGTCCGCATGGCGTTCGAGTTGAGCTGGCTGGTGGCCGGCGTGGCACTGGGCGGTCCGATCGGCGTCGGCACGGTCGTGGTCGCGCTGACCATCGGGCCGGCGGTGATGTTCGGCTACCGGGCCGTCGACGGGGCAGTGATCAGCTGTCGGTGCAGGCGAGCGCAACGCGTGGCAGAATATTGCGATGGCAAGCAACGAGATGCAGTTCGGGTCGACGCACGACGGTGACCACCCCGATCGTGAGGACGAGTGGGCACGCTTGCGATCGAAGCACCTGCGGTCAGCGGGCGATCGTCCGACGTCCTCGGCTCGCGGTGTCCACCACCAAGCGTTGATCTCGTCCGATGTCGAGCGGACCATCGCGTTCTACCAGGACCTGCTCGAGTTCCCGTTGACCGAGCTCTTCGAGAATCGCGACTACGTCGGCTCGACGCACTTC
>JBGTCW010000065.1:0-2300 GCA_041748635.1 Ilumatobacteraceae bacterium
AGCGTGAAGAAGCTCCGCGTCGCGAGCGTGTCGCCGTAGCGGAGTTCGCCGATCGCGGTGGCGCCCGCGAGCGTGTCGAGCACGACGGGCAGACCGGTGAGATCCTCGAGGTGCTGGCGAAGCGGAAAGCTCGACCAGGCCGGGAGCGCCGTCGGTGACACCGCACCGGCGGGTCGGTCGATCGGACCCGAACAGCTCACCGCCACCGCGCCAGGTGCACCCACCTCGTCGGCCCGGGCAGCGAGCACCCGCAGGATCAACTGTTCGAGCGCACGCCAGACCCCATGAGTCGGCGTGCCGATGCGGTCGCGCACGAGCACCTCCCCGGCATCGTCGACGATCCCTGCTGCGAGCCGTCCGGGGTCGACCACCACTGCCAACACAGTCGTCTCGGTGGAGCTCACGTCTGGCGAAGCTACTCCCGACTGTCCTTCGACGGGTCGCCGGTCTACCCTTTGCGACCGTGACGACCGATATCGCGGACGACGCCCGTTCGGAGACCGCCTCATCCACGCGAGCGCACACCCCAGCGGGAGAGGTCGACACGATGCGTGGGTTTGCCCACCTCTTTGATGCGATCACCTCCAACGTGGCCCAAGTCCTCCACGGCAAGCACGACACGATCGAGTTGGCGGTGATGTGTCTCCTCGCCGAGGGCCACCTCCTCATCGAGGACGTCCCAGGTGTCGGCAAGACCTCGCTCGCCAAGGCGCTCGCAGCCTCGATCGACTGTCGATGGAAGCGGATCCAGTTCACGCCGGACCTGCTGCCGAGCGATCTCGTCGGCGTCAGCATCTACCGGCGCTCGACCGAGGTGTTCGAATTCGAACCCGGACCGCTGTTCGCGAACATCGTGCTGGCCGACGAGATCAACCGTGCGTCTCCCAAGACGCAATCGGCGTTGCTCGAAGCGATGGAGGAACGCCAGATCACCGCCGATGGCATGAGCCGCCAGCTCGAGCCCCCGTTCATGGTCATCGCCACTCAGAACCCCGTCGACCAGGAGGGCACCTACCGTCTGCCGGAGAGCCAGCTCGACCGGTTCCTCCTGCGGATCTCGATCGGATATCCCGCCCGCGATGCCGAGATGCAGATGCTCGACGTCCAAGGCGCTGCGGCCACGATGCAGGAGCTCCGTCCGGTCGTGTCCGCCGAGGAGATCCGATCCATGATCGCCGCCGTCCGCAACGTGCACGTCGCCAAGGCGCTCAAGTCGTATCTCGTCGACCTCGCCGCCACCAGTCGGCGCCACCCCGGGATCGAGCTGGGGCTGTCGCCACGGGCGACGCTGCAACTCGCTGCGGCCGCACGAGCCCATGCTGCGGCTCGTGGCCGGAACTACGCCACCCCCGACGACGTCAAGGCCGTGGGCCTGGCGACGCTCAGCCACCGCATCGTCGTTCGCTCCGAGCACGGCTCGCAGCTGTCGGCTGCCGATGCCATCAGCGAGGTCTTCGATGCCGTCGCCGTGCCCGTCCCCCGCTGAATCGATGCAGCCGTGGCCCGACTCGGCCTGACCCGCCAGGGGGTCGCCGTCATCGGCGCCGGCGCCGCAACGATCGTCGTCGGGCGCGTCTTCGGCATCGTCGAGCTGTACGTGATCGCCGCCGCGTTCCTGGCCTCGGTCGTCGTCTCTGTCGTCTACGTCCGAATCCGCCGGCCGAAGATCGAGGCGAGTCGGTGGATCCATCCGTCGCTGCTGGTAGCGGGTGAAACCGGACAGGTCGACATCAAGCTGCGCCAGTGCGGCGTGTTCCGCTCGGCACCGTGCCTGCTCGAGGAGCCGGTCGTGAGGACGATGGCCGACGATCACGTGGCGCGACTGCCGGTCCCCGCACTGCGCCCGGGCACGACGTCGTCGTCGGGCTATCGAGTACCGACGACCACGCGGGGGGTCGTCACGTTGGGCCCGCTGCGCATGATCCTGGCCGATCCCCTCGGCATCGCCCGCTCGATCACCTCGGTCGTCGGGTCCGACGAACTGATCATCGCGCCGCGCACGATGCCGATCGACATGGCCGAGCTCGGACGCGGACCGCTCGGTCGCGCACTGCTCGAATCGGCGCGGCGCCTCGGACCCGGCGACTTCCACGGTCTGCGCCAGTACGAGACCGGAGACGAGCCGCGCAGCATCCACTGGCGCGCATCGGCGCGGAGCGACTCGCTCATGGTGAAGGAGCACGCTGTCGAGGGCCTCCACCAGTGCACGGTCGTGTTCGACCCGACGCCCGGCGTCCATCGCAACGGTGCCGGCTTCGAACACGGTGTCACCGCGGCCGCGAGCGTCGTGCACAGTGCGA
>JBGTCW010000066.1:0-3674 GCA_041748635.1 Ilumatobacteraceae bacterium
ATCCGATACCTCGTCGACCCGCGGGTCGTCGACGGCACCGCCTGGATCACTGGCGCCGACTCGTCCGGCAACCACGTGATCAACCTCGTCGCCGGCCGAGACTTCACACCCGACGGCACGATCGAGGCGGCCGAGATTCGCGATGGCGATGTGTGCCCTGTGTGCAGCTCCGATGTCGAGATCGCTCGCGGCATCGAGATCGGACACATCTTCCAGCTCGGCCGAAAGTACGCCGACGCGCTGGGCCTCACCGTGCAGGACGAGCACGGCAAACCGGTCGTGCCGACGATGGGCTCGTACGGCGTCGGCGTCACTCGGGCGTTGGCGGCGATCGCGGAGGCCAACCACGACGACATCGGGCTGGTCTGGCCACGCGAAATCTCGCCGGCCGACGTCCACATCGTCATCGCCGGCAAGGCCGACGGACCGCAGATCCCTGCTGGCGAACGGCTCGCCGCCGACCTCGAAGCGGCCGGTCTCCGTGTGTTGCTCGACGACCGCTACGGCCCGTCACCCGGCGTCAAATTCAAGGACGCCGAACTGATCGGCATCCCGACCATCGCCATCGTCGGCCGTGGCGTTGCCGACGAAACGAACCCGACGATCGAGGTCAAGGACCGCCGCTCCGGCGAACGTGCCGACATCGCGCTCGCCGACGTCGTCGCCCACCTCGTCGCCACCTGCCGCGCTGACTGAGTCCGAAAAATGCGCACCACAGCGTCAGGTGCGGTCGGATCTGCGCACATTTCGGGTGTGGTTCGACTCGCCGTCCGAAACGTGCGCACCAGATCGTCCGGAGCGGGCCGATCTGCGCATTTTTCGGGTTGCCGGCCGGGTGTCAGGTGTGGCGGAGGAGGCCCTGATCGATCACGACGCGCTCGGTCGACGGGTCCGACGGGTCGACGGCGCTCGTCGCGAACAGCGTCTCGCCAGCGTCAGCGGACCACATGCTGATCGTCAACGCGTCGCCGGGCAGCACTGGTGCAGCGAAACGGGCCTCGATGTGCTGGAACTTCGCCGGGTCGCCGCCACACACCTGGTGTAGCAGCGCTCGGCCGGTGAAGCCGTAGCTGCACAGCCCGTGAAGGATCGGGCGGTCGAAGCCACCGATCGCAGCGAACGCCGGGTCGGTGTGCAACGGGTTGCGGTCGCCGGAGAGTCGGTAGACGAACGCCTGGTCGATCGAGGTCTGATAGGTCACCACGTGATCGGGATCTCGTTCGGGCGGAACGTTCTTCGGTCCTGATGGCCCGCGGTCGCCGCCCCAGCCGCCCTCGCCACGGATGAACGCCGACGACGTGTTCGTGTAGAGCGCCTCACCGTCCATGACCGCCCGCGACTCGGTGACGACGACGGCCGCCTTGCCCTTGTCGTACATCGCGACCAGTTCGCTCGTGATCGTGGCCATGCCCTGCACCGGGATCGGCTGGTGCAACGTGACGGCCTGCTGGCCGTGCACGAGCAACGCCGGATTGAAGGTGCCGATGTTGCCCATCGCCGAGCCCCTCCCCCAGCCGATCACGACCGGGAACGTGGGGAACACCAACTGCTCGACGCCGTTGGTGTTCTCGGTGGTGAATGCCAGTTCCTCGTGGCCGGCACCGATGCCGACCGAGTAGAGCAGTGCGTCCTTCGAGGTCCAGCTGACCTCGACCGGATCGCTCGTGGTGCCGACGGCATCGGGATTGAGTGGCATGCGCTTCTCGCTTTCAATGGTTCGGGTCGGGTGTGCGGTCCTCCGGGGTCGGGTCCGGGAGGACCGGTCCTGCGGGGTCGGGTCCGGGAGGACCGGTCCTGCGGGGTCGGGTCCGGGAGGACCGGGTCGTGTCAGGAGGTGAGCATCGTTTGGGGCCAGGCGCCCGGCTCGCCGTTCATGCCGGAGTTCGGTCGGGCGCCCGCCAGCAACTCGGCAACGGCGGGACCGATCTTCGTCGGATCGTCGATCGGGGTCGTCGAGGGACCGCGGACCCAGCCCTCGGCGACGGCCAGGGTCTGTCCGGACGCCTCGAAGACCCGTCCGGTCACGTTGCCTGCCTCGTGCGAGCAGAGCCACGTCACGATGGGAGCGATCCAGTGTGGAGCGCGTGCCTCGCGCTCTTCGTCGGTCTCCGGAGCCGGACCGAGCCCCTCGGTCATCCGCGTGAGCGCCACCGGCCCGACGGCGTTCACCGTCACCCCATAGCGCGCCACTTCGAGCGCGACGATGTTGGTGAACGCGGCGATCCCGGCCTTCGCAGCGCCGTAGTTCGCCTGACCCGGATTGCCGTAGATGCCCGACACCGAGGTCGTGTTCACGATGCGGCCGCTGACGGCTTCGCCGGCCTTGGCTCGTTCACGCCAATAGGCAACCGCCCAACGCGACGGCGCGAACGTGCCCTTGAGGTGCACATTGATGACGGCGTCCCACTCCTCCTCGGTCATGTTCGCGAGCACACGGTCGCGCAGGATGCCGGCGTTGTTGACGAGCGCGTGGAGGTCGCCGAAGGTTTCGATCGCCGTGTTGATCATCCGCTGCGCGCCTTCCCAGTCGGCGACGTTGTCACCGTTGGCAACCGCCTCGCCGCCCATTTCGACGATCTCGTTGACCACCTGTTGAGCCGGGGACAAGTCGCCGCCGCTGCCGTCGACGTTGCCACCGAGGTCGTTGACGACGACCTTGGCGCCCTGGCGGGCCAGGCTCAGCGCGTGTTCGCGTCCGATTCCCCGACCGGCTCCGGTGACGATCGCTACTCGACCCTCGCACAGACCACTCATCGACATGTCCCTCCTGGTTCCGGTTGCGCCCGACTCTCGGCGCTGACTCGTCCGGCATCGTAGAGTCGGCCCGGTGTGCGACTGCGAGCGGACGAGGCGTGAGGTGCTCGGCGGTGCGATCACCGCCACCCTCGGCACCGTTGCGGCCATCGGTCTCAGCGCGTGTGCACAGCGACCGGCCGACAGCACCGGCGACCAGTTGAGCCCGACCGCGCTGCCCCCGGTGGTGGCGTCGCTGGCCACCGTCGAAGTCGCGCCGGGACTGCGAATCCACCCACGCAGCGAGTGGGGCGCCGACCTACCGCCTCAGGCGCCGATCGGTCCCGAGACGGTCAAGTTCCTCCTCGTGCACCACACGGCGTCGAGCAACGACGTGCCCGATCCGCGCGCGATCATCCGCCAGACCTACGCATTTCACACCGGACCGCAGAAGCGATGGCCAGACATCTGCTACCACTTCATGGTCGGCCCCGACGGCTCGATCTGGGAGACCCGTGCCGGTTCCCTCGACGGACCCGTGGTCGCCGATGCGACGGGCGGCAACCAGGGGTACGCGCAGCTCGTGTGCATGATCGGAAATTTCCAGACCCAGGCACCCACGGCGGCGGCGCAGGAGTCGCTGATGCGGATGCTGATCCACCTGGCCGACCGCTACGACGTCGACACCGACCCTGCCGCCACCACGACGTTCGTCTCGCGCGGCTCGGACAAGTTTCGCGCTGGCGCCACCGTGACGACGTCGACGGTGTCCGGTCACCGCGACGTCACCTACACCGCCTGCCCCGGCGACAGCGGGTACGGCCTGCTCGGAGCGTGGCGCAGCCGCGTCCACGCCACCCGCCTGCAGCGTTCGGATCCTGGCCCGATCAAGCGGGCTGTCCGCCGCGACATCCACCTGAGCTGAGCGTGGCGGCCCGCTC
>JBGTCW010000067.1:0-10902 GCA_041748635.1 Ilumatobacteraceae bacterium
AAGGCGGCCAAGGTCGAACTGCTGCAGCGGATGAACGAGGTCGCGCGGTCGTTCGGGCCCGAGATCGTGCAGGTGTCGGCCGGGTATGGCGACAGCCGCAAGCAGGTGCTGGTGGCGAACACCGACGGCGTGCTCACCGACGACGAGATCGTCCGCACGCTGCTGCGCATCAGTGCCGTCGCAGACGGCGACACCGGCATGCAGACCGGGTACCAGTCGATGGGTCACACGATCGGCTTCGAGGTGTTCGACAAGATCGATGTCGAAGAACTGGCCCGAGAGGCCGCCCGTCAAGCGATCACCAAGCTGCGCGCGCGTCCCGCGCCGTCGGGTGCGATGCCCGTGGTGATCAAGCACGGCACCGGTGGGGTGCTGTTCCACGAGGCGTGCGGGCACGGGCTCGAAGCCGACCACATCCAGAAGGGGGCGAGTGTCTACGCCGGCAAGGTCGGCCAGCAGGTGGCGTCGCCGCTCGTGACGCTCGTCGACGACGGCACGATGCCGGGGGAGTGGGGCACGCTCGGGTTCGACGACGAGGGCCACGTCACGCAGCGCAACGTGCTGATCGAGGACGGCATCCTCACCGACTACATGTGGGACTACCTGCGTGCCCGCAAGGACGGTCGGCCCCAGTCGGGCAACGGTCGGCGTCAGAGCTACCAGCACCTCCCGATGGTGCGCATGACGAACACGTTCGTGCTCGACGGTCCCGACGATCCCGACGACATCGTCTCCTCGACGCCCAACGGTGTGTACGTCGCCAAGCTCGGCGGCGGGTCCGTCAACACGGCCTCCGGCGACTTCGTGTTCGGCATGACGGAGGCCTATCTGATCGAGAACGGCGAGATCACCGAGCCGCTGCGCGACGGCAACCTCATCGGCAACGGCCCGAAAGTGCTCGCCGACATCGACATGCTCGGCAACGATTTCTCGATGGGCAGCCCCGGCACCTGCGGCAAGGACGGTCAGGGCGTGCCGGTGGGCGACGGCCAGCCGACGCTGCGCGTGAAGTCCCTCACCGTCGGCGGCACCGCGTGAACCGTTACATCAGGGGTCAGAACCGCGATGTAATCGCACGTGGGTACATCGCGGGTCTGACCCCTGATGTAACGCAGGGAGCGCGACGATGAGCGGCTTCGAGAGCGAGCTGCAGGCGATCGCCGATCGGGTGGTCGACCAAGCGCAGGCAGGCGAGCAGATCGAGGCCTTCGTGGCTCGCGGCGGCGAGACCGAGGTGCGGGTCTACGACGGCGACGTCGAGCACTTCGTCTCCGCACAGAGCGAAGGCGTCGGGATCCGGGTGATCAGCGATGGCCGAACCGGCTTCGCCTACGCAGGCACACTCGACGAGGACGCGATCCGCGAGGTGCTCGCCGAGGCGCGCGACAACGTCCAGTTCGGCACCGTCGACGAGTGGGCGGCGCTCGCCGAGCCCGATGGGGTCCCGGTGACCGAGCAGTCGCTGTGGAACGACAAGTTGGCCGAGTACCCGACCGATCGCAAGATCGACCTGGCCAAGACGTTGGAGAAGCTGGCGTCCGGCGCCGATCCGCGAGTGCGCGTCGACGATTCGAACTATGCCGATGCGTACGGAGAGTCCGCGGTCGCCTCGACGACGGGGATTCGGATGTCCGGCCGCGAGAACGGTTGCTACGTGTCGGTGTCGACCTTGGCCGACGAGGGCGAGGGTGACGACGTCGAGACCCAGACCGGCTTCGGATTCTCGGTGGGCCGCTCGCCCGACGAGTTCGACCTCGACCGTGCCGCCCGCGAAGCCGTCGACCGTGCGACGAGACTGCTCGGTGCCACGCAGCCCCCGAGCAAGCGGTTGACCGTGGTGCTCGATCCGTTCGTGACGGCCCAATTCCTCGGGGTGATCTCCTCCACCCTCAACGGCGAGGCAGTGGTGAAGGGCCGATCGCTGTTCCGCGACCGCCTGGGCGAGGTCGTCGCCGCACCTGGGGTCACGCTGATCGACGACCCGACGAACCCGAAGGCGTACACCGCCACCGACGTCGACGGCGAGGGCCTCGCCGCCCGACGCAACGTCCTGATCGACGGCGGCGTGCTGCGTCAGTTCGTGCACAACTCGTATTCGGCTCGTCGAGCGGGCACGGCGTCGACCGGCAATGCGACCCGAGGTGGCTTCTCGGGAACGCCGGGTGTTGGCTGCCTCGCGCTGTCGCTCGTGCCGGGCTCGCGGACCCAGGAGGAGCTGATCGCGGGCGTCGACGACGGCTTGCTCGTGCAGCAGATGCAGGGGCTGCACTCCGGTGTGAACCCGATCAGCGGCGACTTCTCCACCGGAGCGGCCGGGCTGCTGATCTCTAACGGGACCGTGGGTGCCCCGGTGCGCGAAGTGACGATCGCATCGACGCTGCAACGGATGCTGCTCGACATCGTCGAGATCGGCGGCGACCTCGAATGGCTCCCGATGCGATCGGCCGGGATGAGCCTCGTGATCCGCGACGTCACCATGTCGGGCTCCTGAGCGGGACCACGAGGTCGGCGCCAATGGCAGCGACACCCGGAGCGATCGCTCGGCATTCCCACCTGGCGGCGCCGGCGCAGCCAGGACGGGTCCGCGTCGACCTGCACACCCACACGATGTGGAGCGGTGATTCGACGACAACCCCCGACGAGTTCGCCGCCGCGCTCGAATCGAGCGGCCTCGACGTGGTGTGCATCACCGACCACAACGCGATCGACGGTGCGATTGCGCTTCGAGATCGAGTGCCCTGCCGGGTGGTGGTCGGCGAAGAGCTACGCACCGCCGCTGGCGAGATCATCGGGCTGTTCCTCACGGAGCGGGTACCGATGGGCATCTCACATCTCGACGCAGCGAAGGCGATTCGTGACCAGGGAGCGGTCGTCTACATCCCGCACCCGTTCGATCCGATGCGACGCAACCTCGACGAGCGGGCGCTGTACGAGTTGGCCGAGGCCGATCTGATCGACGCGGTCGAGGTGTTCAACGCCAAGACGTCGCTGGCGAGCCTCAACCGACGGGCGTCGGAGTTCGCGTCGGAGTTCGGGATCGTGGGCGGCGCCGGCAGCGACGCCCACGTGCCCGACGCGCTGGGCGCAGCGTTCGTCGAGATGGACGACTTCGAGACGCCGATGGAATTCCTCGCGGCCCTGGCCACGGCGGACGTGATCGGCCATCACTGGGACGAGCCACGCCCGTGGACCCCCCGCGTCGTCCCCAGCATTACAACAGGGGTCAGACCCGCGTTGTAACCACTCCTGTCGCTCACCACTGGTCGGCGGTCGATTACATCGCGGGTCTGACCCCTGTTGTAATCGTCGATTCGAGTGGGTTGGGGTGTAGACAGGACCGCCGTGCCGATCTACCAGGCGATCATCCTCGGGATCGTGCAGGGCCTGTCGGAGTTCCTGCCGATCTCATCGAGTGGGCACCTCCTGCTCGTGCCGTGGCTCGCCGGATGGGAAGAACTCGACGCGTCGGTCAAGAAATCGTTCGATGTGGCGCTGCACCTCGGCACACTCGTCGCCGTTGTCGGGTACTTCCGGCGCGACGTCAGCACCTACGTGGTCGAGGGCACCCGGCTCGTGTTCTCCCGCAAGGTTCCGCCGACCACCGACGGCAAGTTGGCCTGGATGTTCGTGCTGGCGACGCTGCCTGCCGCGGCGATCGGCGCGCTGTTCGAGGATCAGATCGATACCCGCCTCGGCACGCCGACGATCATCGGGATCTCCCTGATCGGATTCGGCATCCTGCTGGCGATCGCCGACCGGACGCTCGGGCGGCGCAAGGTGGAGCAGTTCGGGGCGCGGGATGCGCTCCTCGTCGGCGCCGCGCAGGCGCTCGCCCTCAACCCGGGCACGTCTCGATCGGGGATCACGATGACAGCGGCCCGCTTTCTCGGCTTCGACCGCGAGGCCGCCGTGCGGATCAGCTTCGTGATGTCGATCCCGGTCATCTTCGGTGCCGTCGTGTTCAAGTTCACGGGCCTGTTCGCTGACGGCGTCCCCGACGATCTCGTCGTGCCCTTGATCGTCGGGATCATCTCGTCGGGTCTGTCGGGGTGGCTCGCAGTGTGGGGCACGCTGCGAATCGTGCGGACGCGCAGCTTCATGCCGTTCGTCGTCTACCGGATCGCGCTCGGCGTGGTGGTGCTGATCGTGGTCGCCACCGGCCTGCGCTGAACCGCTGTGCTCTACGGGAGGTAGAGCAGGGTGGCGATGCCCTGCTGGGCGGCGGCTGCAACGGTTGGTGCCTCGGTGGCGGTGACCGCCACGAAGATGATGTCGTCGACGACTCCGGTGACCCGCGCCTGTTCCGCGATCACGAGGCCGTCGGCGGTGATCCGGACGTCGAGGTCGGACACGACGTCCCGGGCGAGCGGGTCGGACAGCGCAACGACCACGGTGCCCGGCTCCGCGAGCGCTGCCGGCCCGGTCCGACTGGTCACGTCGAGGTGGGTCAGCACCTCGCCCTCGGCCACGCGTTGGCGGACGACGGTGCCGTTCGACGAGTCGACGGTGAGCGCGCCGTCGGGCAGCGCGGCGAGTGGGAAAGAAACCTGCTCGGCGTCGATGGCGTCACCGGGTTCGAGTTGACGAGTGGCCACGAGCACGCTGCGGGTGGCGCCCCACCGGTTGCGTTCGGTGGCGATCGAGGTCATCTCGCCGTGGACGAACGCAGCCGCAAGGGCGGCGAGTGTGGCCACCGCAGCCCAGTAGATCCACGGGCGTCGGGCAAGGACCAGTCGGGCGCGTGCCGTGACGTGCATCGATGTCTCCTCGGATCGGTGGATGACCGGAGGGTCGACCTGGTCGACACGCTCGATGGGCCCCGCTCGGCGGGGCGATGCGTTTCAGCTGCTCGGTTTCGACGACGAACCGCTCGACGAGGATCCGGACGAACCCTTCGAGGAGTCAGTCGAGCTGCTCGACGACGAGGTCGACCCCGATGTATCGGACGAGGTCTTGGTCGACGAACTGCCGGACGTCGATGCCGAGTCGGAACTCGACGAACCCGAGTCGCCATCGCTCTTGGTGGTCGACGTCGAGGCGGCTGTCTTCTTGCCGCGATTGTCGGTCTTGAAGAAACCGGACCCCTTGAAGCTGACGCCGACTGGGGTGAAGACCTTCTTCACCGCGAGAACCTCGCCGCTGTCGGGATGGGCGATAGCGGTCAGGGGATCGTCGTGGAAGCCTTGATGGACTTCGATGGTTTCGCCGGTCTCGACGAACTTGTAGACGTAGGTGGGCATCGAGGTGGTAAAGATATCGTCCGATCCATGCAGGTCCGCAGCGCAGTCATCCCCGCGGCTGGATTGGGGACCCGTTTCCTTCCAGCCACCAAGGCCGTCCCGAAGGAGCTGTTCCCGATCGGCGATCGGCCGGCGATCCAGATCGTGATCGACGAAGCGCTCGGCGCCGGCTGCGATCACATCGTGGTCGTGAGCAGCCGATCGAAGCCGGCGATCGACGCGTACTTCGCTCCTGACGAGGCGCTGCTCGATGCGCTCGAGGCCAAGGGGAACGCCGACACCGCCGAGCGGCTGCGGGCGATCGGGCGTGACTGGCGTGTCGACATCGTGTACCAGGACGATCCCAAGGGGCTCGGCCACGCAGTCGGATGTGCGCGAGAAGCGGTCGGTGATCATCCGTTCGCCGTGCTGCTCCCCGACGAGCTGATGTCGAGCTCCGCTCTGCTCGCGCAGATGAACGGGGTGTGTGCCGCCACCGAGGGCAGCGTCGTCGCCGTGGTGAACGTGCCGCGCGAGAACGTCAGCTCCTACGGCGTCATCGATCCAGCGGGCGAGTTGACCACCGATGGGGTCATCCCGGTTCGCGACCTGGTCGAGAAGCCGTCACCGGAGGACGCACCGAGCAACTTCATCCTCACGGGCCGCTACGTGCTCACCCCCGACGCCTGGGCCGAGATCGAGGCGCTGACACCCGGTCGGGGTGGCGAGCTGCAGCTGACCGATGCGCTGCGGGCCCAGGCAGCGCGGGCGCCGTTCCATGCGGTCGTCGCCGACGAGCGTCGCCTCGACACCGGTACGCCTCTCGGGTTCCTCACCGCCTCGATCGAACTCGGCCTCGACGATCCGGAGTTCGGCCCTCAGCTACGCGAGTTCCTCACCCGGCTCAAGCGCTAGCCCGAAGACGTACACGTTGTGCCAGGCACATCGAGTACGTAAGTCCCAGCGGCGGGGCGATCAGAGCCGGCGGAAGCGGCCGGCGGCGTCGTATACGAGGCCGTATTCGTCGATGTCGAACTCGTCGATCTCGCCGGTCGTGCGGTTCGTGTGCCGGAAGCGGCGACTGCTCAATCGTTCGTAGTGGTGGTCGACTGCGACGACACCGAGCGTTGCGACATCCACGAGCGCTGCGGTCACGTCGGCCTCGGCGCCGACGTCGAGCCCCAGTCGCCTGATGGTGGCGGACGTCGTGAAGGGGGTGACCGCGAGGTCGATGTCCGTGCAGCCGGCGAGGTCGTGGCGGTGCGCGCCGTTCATCTCGCCCCATCGTCCGGTTCCGTCGGCGCCGAGCCACAGGTCCGGCTCGTCGAGATCGCGGAACAGCAGGAACTGGCGGACCTGCCACGTCGCCGACAGACGAACGACGTACGTGACGGCCTCCCGCCCGACGTCGCTGGTGGCGGTCCAGCCCTCGTTCTCCCAGCGCAGCGTCAGTGTCTCGAGGTGTTCGTGGTCCCACGAACGCCAGCGAGCGGTGTAGCCGTCGGACGGGAAGGCGCTCAGGACATCGCTCACGAGCGGGCCAGGCTAGAGGTGCACGGGAGGGTGCCGGGTCGTGTCACCTGCGGTACCTTGCCAGCGTGACCCCGTTGGAGGACGCCCAGGCGTTCGTTCTCGAATCGTGCCCGCCGCTCGGCATCGTCGAAGTCGATCGGGCCGACGCCGCCGGTCTGGTGCTCGCGGTGGCGGTGGTCGCAGCCGAGGTGGTGCCTCCCTTCGACAACAGCGCCGTCGACGGCTACGCCGTTCGGTCCGACGACGTCGCCGGGGCGCCCGTCGAACTGCGAGTCGTCGGCGAAATCGCTGCCGGTGCCGCTCCATCGGTGGGCGTGCGAGCTGGCGAGGCGATCCGGATCATGACGGGGGCACAGATGCCTCCCGGCGCCGACGCGGTGGTGATGGTCGAGGACTCCGAACGCATCGGTGACGACGTCGTGCGCCTGAACCGCGCCGTGGGGTCGGGCGCAGCGATCCGCCGAGCGGGCGAAGACGTCGGCGTGGGTGATGAGCTGTTCGACGCGGGGACCGTCGTCACTCCGACTGTCGAGGCCGTGCTCGCCAGCGTGAACGTCACCCGGCTGTCGGCGTACCGCCGTGCTCGGGTTGCGGTGCTGTCGACGGGCGACGAACTGGTCGACGACGGCTCCCCGCTGGAGTTCGGCCAGATTCGCGAGAGCAACAAGACCATGCTCGCCGCGCTGCTCGCCGACGCGGGATGCGACGTGGTCGATCTCGGCGTCGTGCGTGACGACGAGGCCGAACTCGAACGGGTGCTGCGCGCTGCCGCTGGCGACTGCGACGCCATCGTGTCGAGTGGCGGTGTGTCGATGGGTGACTACGACGTGGTGAAGGCGGTGCTCGGCCGCATTGCCGACATGACGTGGATGCAGATCGCGATCAAGCCGGCCAAGCCGTTCGCGTTCGGTCGCCTCGATGGAACACCGATCTTCGGACTGCCCGGCAATCCGGTCAGCTCGTTGGTCAGCTTCGAACTCCTCGCACGGCCGGCGTTGCGCCGCATGATGGGCCACCGGCGACTCACCAGGGCAAGCGTCGTGGCGATTGCCGACGTGGATCTCGATCGTGAACCCGACGGCAAGGTCCAGTTCCTGCGAGTGAACGGCGAGTTCGGCGACGACGGCCGCTACCACGTGCGCCCAGTCGGCGCGCAGGGCAGCCATCAGCTCGCGGCGACTGCCCTCGCCGATGCGATGGCCGTGGTACCCGACGGTGACGGTATCCCCGCCGGCGCGGACGTCGCCGTCTTGCTCCTGCACGGCGACGCCTGACGCGGTCCCCGCGTGAGTCCGGTCCGCCGGGGTCGGGTCCGGGAGGACCGTCCGCTGGGGTCGGGTCCGGGAGGACCGGGACGTAGGCTGGCGTGATGGATCGGGGGAGTACGCACCAGGAGTTGATCGACCCGTTCGGGCGCCTGATCGAGGATCTGCGGATCTCGATCACCGATCGGTGCAACTTCCGTTGCACCTACTGCATGCCCGAGGAAGGCATGCAGTGGTTGCCCCGCTCGGACGTCATGACGTTTGAGGAGATCGAACGGCTTGCCCGCATCTTCGTCGAGAGATATGGCGTGCGAGGGATCCGGCTCACCGGCGGTGAGCCCACCGTTCGTGCCCACCTGCCGGTCCTCGTCAGGAAGCTCGCGTCGATCGAGGGGAGCGACGGGCCCGTCGATCTCGCAATGACCACCAACGGTGCAACGCTGCGCGAGTCAGCCCGCACACTGCGCGATGCCGGGCTGCGACGCGTCAACATCAGCCTCGACACGCTCGATCGTGCGAGATTCCAGCAGATGACTCGCCGCGACGAACTGGTGCGGGTGCTCGATGGCATCGAGGCGGCCAAGGAGGCCGGGTTTTCGCCGGTCAAGGTCAATGCGGTGATCGAGCGTGGCGTGAACGACGACGAGATCGTCGCACTCGCCGAGTTCGGCCGAGATCACGACGTCGAAGTGCGTTTCATCGAGTTCATGCCGCTCGACGCCGACGGTCATTGGGTCAACCAACAGGTCGTCGGCCAGGACGAGATCGTCGCGGCGATCGACGCCGTCCACCCGCTCGAACAGCTCCCCGCCCGCGGCGCTGCACCAGCGGACCGGTTCCGCTACGTCGACGGGCGTGGCACGATCGGGGTGATTCCGACCGTGACGAAGCCGTTCTGCGGCGACTGCGACCGGGTGCGCCTCACCGCCGACGGCAAGTTTCGGACCTGTCTGTTCGCCACGAAGGACTTCGACCTGATGACGGCGATGCGCTCGGGTGAGTCCGACGATCAACTCGCTGCTCGCATCGAAGCGGCGGTCGCCACGAAGTGGGCCGGCCATCGGATCAACCAGGTCAACTTCGTGCGACCCGCCAAGACGATGAGCCAGATCGGCGGCTGAAGCCGTCGTCAGAGCGAGGGGAACGCGCGGAATCGCTCGGCGACGCTGGCGTCACCGAGGATCTCGACGTCGCCTCCGTCACGTCGCCAGAGCCACAGCAACAGGTCGTTGGCGCGCCCGCGGACAGCCACATCACCCTTGGTGTGCTCCCGGTCGAACTCGATGCCCGACTCGTCGAGGCGGTGCACGATCCACTCGCCGTTCACCGCGCTGCGACGGTCGGATCCTTCGGCGACACCCGTGTCGGTGTCGGTGCAGTGGAGATGCACCGTGCCGCCGACGGGCAGGGCACCCTCGTTCATCCGGCGGGCTGCGAACCACATCAGGAACTCGTCGATGCCGTCGGCGGCGACGGCCACCGGAATCTCGTACGGGACCCCGACGGCGTCCGAGGCGTCCCAGCGGTGTACTGCGGTCTCCTGCGTCATCCGTCGTTCCACCCAGATCTCGGGTTGATTGCTGCCCGTCCACGTCCACACCCCGGTGTCGTCGCTGGCCCGTGCGAGGGCGGAGAACATCGCGGTGTGCGCTGAGGTGACCCAATCGAGCAAGAGGTCGTCGGACGGGCGGATGGGCTGCTCGATGGACTGAACTCCCTCGAGCGTCGTGATGCCCTCGGCGACGATTCGGCCCCACCGGTTCCAGACCCCACCGAGATGCCAGGCGAGGTCGCCGAGGGTCCAGCCGGGACACGACGGAACGGGCTGCTCGAACCCATGATCCGCAACGATCTCGAGGAAGCGAACGGCGTCGGTGCGCAGGTGGCTGTGAGGGTCGTAGGGGAGTTTGCTGGATGAGGATGCGCTGGCGTCGACCATGTCGGCGACCGTACCCCGGCGTGGGCGCACGTCACACGCCCGGCTATCGTGCGGGGCCAGATGAGCGACCTCTCCTTCACCCACCTCGACCCGCTCGGTCGCGCCCGGATGGTCGACGTGACCCCCAAGGAGCCGACGCATCGCCGGGCAGTCGCCCGGTGCAAGGTGTTCATGAAGCCGGAGACGACCGCAGCGATCGCCAATCGCGAGGTGAAGAAGGGTGACGTCCTCTCGGTGGCCCGTGTCGCTGGCATCCAGGCCGCAAAGCGGACGTCCGACATGATCCCGTTGTGCCATCCGCTGCTGGTCGGCGCAGTGTCGGTCAACTTCGAGATCGGCGACGATTTCGTGGCGATCGAGGTGCACGTCGACACCGTCGATCGCACCGGTGTCGAGATGGAGGCCCTCCATGCGTGCAGCACCGCAGCGCTCACCGTGTACGACATGTGCAAGTCGGCGGACCGTGGCATGGTGATCGGTGAGTTGGCGCTGTGGGAGAAGACTGGCGGTCGGTCGGGTGTCTACCGGCGCTCCGATGGGACCAGCCAGGAGACCGACGAGGGGGCATCGACGTGACCGACGTCTCAGCAAACATTGCGTTCATCGTCACAATTGTCGTAGAATTGTCACACATCGGATCCGGCTCCCCGGATTCGACCCACGAACCGATCACAACGACGCTGACTTCACCCTGACTCATGGCCCAACTCGTCCTCCTCGTCGTCGCCGCCGCCTGGGCAGCCGTACTGATCCCGCCGATGTTGCGCTCCCGGGTCGAGAACCGACCGAACTCGTCGGTCACCGACTTCCGTCGCCAGCTCAGCACGCTGCAGAGCACGTCGACCCCACCGCGAATGCGCACGATGGGTCGTCCGCTGGCGCAGTCGCCCCTGCAGCGCCCTGCTGCCATGGGCCGCCCGGGGCATTCCGCCCACCGCCAGGCCGC
>JBGTCW010000068.1:0-1691 GCA_041748635.1 Ilumatobacteraceae bacterium
CGACCCCTCTCGCCGACGACACACGATCCGACGCATCGGACGTGGTGCGCATCTTCTCCGCGATGCGCACCGGTGACACCAACCTCGTTGCAGCAATGCTGGACTCGCGCCCCGACCTCGTCGACGTCCGCGCCGATTGGACCCGCGAAGAGGGTCGGCGCCACCGGCTGCCATGGACGACACGAGGAGGCACACCGCTCTTGCGCGCCGTCGAACGCGGCGACTCGAAGATGGTCGAGCTCCTGTTGTCGCGTGGCGGAGATCCCGATGCCGAGTGCAGCTGCGACGGCGGCGAGAACCCGGTGTGGGTGGCAGCGGCGCAACGCGACAACACCGTGCTCCAGCGCCTCCTCGCCCACGGCGCCGACCCCAACCGGCCCGCCTTTGCAGGCCTGACCCCGCTCGACGTCGCAACGGTTCGCGGCTACGACGACATCGCCGAGCTTCTGCGCGGCGCGGGCGGACGACCCTCGTCACACGCCGCCTTCGCTGCGACGCAGCCCCAATCGGCGGCGACGGGCATCAAGGCGATCGACCTGTGGTGTCCGCTCCCACAACAAGGACTCGTCCACGTGGCGCCCGGCTACGGATTGGGAACGATCGTGTTGCTGAGCGAGCTCTCGCGGCGAGCGGCGATCGCCGGACAGAACGTGGTGTGGACCGGCTTCGTGCCGGCACCGCTCGACCTCGGCGATCTGAACCACGCACTCGCTGAGGCTGGCCTCGCAGACCATGTCGATCTGGCCGTCGTGGCGCCCACCGCGCCAGATCACGAACAGACTCTCGCTCTCGACGCCCGTCTCGATACCGCCGACGATGGTGGCCTCCTGATCGTCTTCACCGAGACTGGCCACCTCCTCGCCACTGACCAACGGTTGATGGAACTCGCGGAACGTCCGGGAACCACGATCGTGGTTGCGCCCCTCGAAGCCACATCGCAACCGCCCCCACACGGCGCCCGGCCGTTCCTGGCCTCGATCGTGTTCGACCCGCAACGCGCCGCCTGCGGGAGATGGCCGGCGATCAGTTCGGAGTCGTGGAGCCTCGTCGCCTCACCGGAGATGGCAGCGCTCGCCGAGCAAGCCCGCCTCGCGATGACCGACGAACTCGACCAATACCTCTCACAACCGTTCCATGTCGCCGAACTGGTCCTGGGAATCCCGGGCGAAACAGTCGAACCCGACGAACTCCACGCCGGAGTCGCCAGGCGAATCGGCACTCCACTCCCCCGATCCTGACGACAAGCGCGGCGGCGACGCGATCGGTCGAGTCGGTTCCGACGAGTGGAGTACCGTCGTTGCACCCACGGAAGCGGTCCGCGGCGAAGGGGGCGTTCCATGGCAGTTGTTCTGATCACAGGATGTAGTACCGGCATCGGACTGGATGCCGCGCTGGCGTTCGCTCGACGCGGCGACACGACCTACGCCTCGATGCGGAACCTGGCGAAGGCCACCGCGTTGCAGGACCGCGCCAAGGCCGAGGGGCTCGAGATCGAAGTGGTACAACTCGATGTCACCGATGAGGCCTCGGTGGCCGCTGCGATCGGTGCGATCGACGATCGACATGGTGCCGTCGACGTGCTCGTGAACAACGCCGGCATCGGGAGCAGCGGGCCCATCGAAACGATCGATCTCGACAAGGCGGCGGCGGTGTACGACACCAACGTCTGGGGTGCGGTCCGGACCATTCGG
>JBGTCW010000069.1:0-1979 GCA_041748635.1 Ilumatobacteraceae bacterium
CCTCGACGAGCGCCCGGTCGTCGTCGGTCGGATCGCCGACCGATCCCGCGTCGCGCCTCCAGCGTCGGAACGCCACCACCAGCGCCAGCACCCCGAACGCGAGCGCTACGGCTGGCAGCACCCAGACGAGCGCATCCAATCCGCTCGACTTGGGGACCAGCAGCACCTCGCCGCCGTAGCGGGTCTCGATGAACGCGATGATCTCGGTGTCGTTCAGGTCGTTGTCGGCAACGAGCTCGGCGATCTGGTTGCGCAGCGCCACCGACGCGTTGTTCTGCGACTCGAAGACGCTCTCGCCGTCGCAGATCGGGCAGGCGACTCGACGCGACAGTTCGTCGATGCGGTCCTGCTGGCTCTGCGGCCCGGAATCGCGGGTCGCCCCGACGGCGAGCAGGCCCGCGACCACGAAGACCAGCGCGACCCAACCTGGCCACCGCTTCAGTCGGGCGTTGAGCGGACTCGCCATCAGCGGTACTGCTCTCGGTACTGGCGCAGGATCGAGTTCAACTGTTCGGCGGTGACGACGGAGATCAGTCGGAGCTGCACGACGCCGCTGGGGTCGACGATCCAGGTTTCAGGTACCTGGGCAACGCCGAAGGCGACAGGGAACTCGTCGTTGTCGGAGTAGATCGACGGCCAGTCCCCACCCCGTTCGGCGAAGAACGCCTCGATCTCGGACTGCTCGCCGCGCGTGATCACCGAGTACAACTCGGCGCCATCGGTACCGAGCGTGGCCTGGTCGTCGGCGAACGCCACCAGTTCGGGGTGCTCACGGATGCACGGCACGCACTCGGGATCGAAGAAGTTGAGCACGACCCAGCTGCCCTTGCGGCGCGACAGGTCGAACGAGGTGCCGTCGGAGAGCGTCCCCGTTGCTTCGGGCGCCGGCCGGCCGATCAGTGGCGAGTCGGCGCTGGCACCGCCGCCGTCCGAGGACGCGCCCACGAGCACGACGAACAGCCCGACCATGAGGACGGCGATCGCCCCGACCACGAGCGGTGCGAGCCGTCGGATGCCGGTGCTCGACGCCGGGTCCGCGTCGTCGGGAGTCTCGGTCGTCAGTGCGTCGTCGAGTACGCCGCTCACACCGGCACTCCGGTCTGGGTGTCCTCGTCAACCCGATCGTCATCGGACTCGGAGGCTGATTCGGACTCGAGATCGGATTCCGGGCCGCGCACGTCGATCGGCGCAGACACCGGATCGATCGCGATCCGACGTCGCGACCCCGGGAACGCGGCGAGGAGCGTTCCCAGCGCCATGACGGCACCCCCGATCCACAACCACAGGATCATCGGCTTGACGAACACTCGGATCGTCGCCTCGGTGTCGCCAGGCGCGACACCCTGGCCGAGCGTGAGATAGATGTCCTCGTTCCAGCCGGTGCGCACCGACGGCGTCCCGATGTCGGCGCCGAGGTTGAGGTATCGGGTCGTCGCCGGCCGGTACGTCTGTCCGCCGTCGAGTCGGACATTGGCGGCGATGCGCCGCTCGCTGCCGCGATCGTTGGTGCGTTCATCGACTGACAGGAGTTCGAAGGTGTGCCCGCCCCACTCGACGACCTCGCCTTGGCGGAGGTCGAGGGTGGCGGAGTGGGTGAAGCTGTTCGACGACGCCAACGCCACGGCGATGACGATCACACCGATATGCACGACCATGCCGCCGTTGGCCCGACCGACGAATCCCCGCCATCCCTGACGCCTGGTCGCAAGCGCGAGCTGGCGAACGGCCGAACCCATCGCGAAGCCGGCCAGTGCGAACGCAACCAGCGGCGCCCACCCGTCGGCTCCCACGGACACCGCAATGGCGAGTCCCAGCGCTCCGGCCCACGCCGGCCAGAACAGACGGGTCCGCAGCAACTCGGCCGACGCCTTGCGCCACGGCAGCACGGGGGCGACACCCATCAGGAACAGCAGCATGAGGCCGATCGGTTGCGACAGGGTGTCGAAGTACGGCGCGCCGACGAGGGTCTGACGGTCTTG
>JBGTCW010000070.1:0-4355 GCA_041748635.1 Ilumatobacteraceae bacterium
CCCGGCGAAGATCCGCAGATCGGTGTCCGTTGCAGTCACGGTCAAGGGTCGAAGAGACACCGTGACCTGTGCCAGATAGGCGAGCATCGTCGCCGCCAACTTGGGAACTGCAGCATCGATTTGCTCCCAGCTCGAGGCGACTTTCGGCCGCTCGACCGGCCCCGCGACAGCAGCGACGGCGCTCATCAGGTCACCGCCAACCGGTCGGCGTCGATGCGCTTCTGTGCTTTGAGATACTCGCTCGCCAGGCAGTCGTTCGTCAGGTGCAGATACATCCGAGTCGTTTCGATCGACGCGTGACCGGCCTGAGCCTGCAGCGCCTCGATCGACATGCCGGCCTCACGCAGCCGGGTGAAACACGTGTGGCGCAGCTGATGGCACGACGCCTGTTCGAGACCAGCGCGGCGGCGAGCACCGCGCATGATCTCGTCGAGCCCGAACGCCGACAACGGCGCCCCGGTCGTCGGGCCGCGCAGCACCACGAAAACGTTCCCTCAGAAGCCGATTTCAATGCCCATCGACGACCGATTCAGGGATCCGGGACGGGCGCTCCGAACCTGCTTCGACGCGCCGACAAAACCGAACGCGAGACGTGATGTCTGGTGTCGACTCGTGTCGAGGCATCCGTGGCGCGGTGGCACGTCACGATTGATAACGGGAAATCCTGTGCACCTGGTGTGCACCTGGCGGCTCTTCGCAACCGGCCCGGTTGAGCGATATGGCCTCTGACCAGGTCTTGCAGGGTGGGCGATGGGAGTCTCGATCTCCCGACCTCCACGGTGTGAACGTGGCGCTCTTCCAGCTGAGCTAATCGCCCGTTAAGGGATGCCTCAAGTTAGCAGCGACACCGTGATTGCCACACCGACTTCGGACCGACCGGTGGGAGCGTGGAGGGCAGTCGCCTCTTGACGCATCCACGACGGAGGAGAAAGCTGCTAGCGACTACTACTTCACCGACACGGAGGATCAAAAATGGCCACGACCAGCGGAGCAACAAACGACATCGTCCGACGTGGGATGTGGAGGTCGAGGTGGGCGGCGATCGGCGCGGCCGTCGCTGTGAGTCTCGGCGCTGGCGGGTTGTTCGTGGCGCAGGCCGCACCCGGACCGTCAGAGTCGACGATCGTGACGGTGACTCCCGAGCGCGTCCTCGACACCCGTGACCCGAACAACGTCGGACTCGGCGGTCCGTTCGTGTCAGCTGTCTCGCAGAAGCTGCAGGTGACCGGCTCGATCCCGACCGCGACGGGCACCAAGACCGTCGTCCCGACCGGAGCGACCGGCGTACTGTTGAACGTCACCCCGGTCAACGCAACCGCGGACGGCTTCATCTCGATCCGCCCCGGTGACGCAACCGGTGCCGCGACGACGTCGTCGCTGAACTTCACGACCGGTGACATCCTGCCCAATGCTGTCCAGGTGGGCGTGCCGACCTCCGGCGCGAACGCCGGCAAGATCGACATCACCTTCGACGCTTACGGACAGGCAGGTCCGACCACCGACATGCTCATCGACATCGTCGGCTACATGACCAGCGCCGGCCTGCAGGAACTCGTTGCCGACGTCGCGAACAAAGCGAACTCCGCAGACGTCTACTCGAAAGCCGAAGCCGACACCCGCTTCATGCCAGTCAAGACCGTTCTCGGATACGCGGGCTCGAACACAGAGGCCTCGCCGACCTCAGCCTTCGAGCTGCTTCGCACTGTGGGTGTGTTCACGAAGCAGCGCGGCGATACAGCAGTTCGTCTCGAATGGAGCGGTCATCACTTGCAAACCCTTGCCGGCGCAAGTTTCTGCCACTACCAGTTGAGAATCGACGGCAGGGACAACAACGGCAGCAATTCCTTGGTTGTCAGTCAGGCCCAGCTCGGCAACGCGATCTCGTATGCGCCGGTAGAATCGGTGAGCGCGTTTGCTGATTTCCCAGGGCTTGCTGCAGGTAACCACACCGTGCAGATCTTCGTCAGGGGGAACGCAGCGGCCTGTGAGATCAACGATGGCAACTTCGCTCAGCAGCTGACCGTCGAGGAGTATTCAGCATCTACGCTTTCCACGTTCGACGCCCCGACTGTCGGAGGTGAGGATCAGGTGGAGCAGAACGGCCAGTGAGGGTTGTTCGTAGGTAACTAGCGAACGTGCCTCGCTGGCCGGCCCCGCCCGCAGGGTCGTGTGGCAAACGATCCTGGAATCATCTCCGTTGGCTCATGGCCGCCGTTGCGGTGGTCGTGAGCCTCGGCTCGCAGAGTGGAGCGCTCGCACGTCAGTCCTGGGTGAGTCCAACTGGGCGGCCGGCTCTGACCCAGGCTCAGACTTCCATCGCCGATGAGCCCGTTGTCAACGGCCTCATCGTAGAAGTGGTGTCACCAGAACGCCTCGATAAAGCGCAAGCCACCGACCTGCTCATCGATGAGGGCCTAGAGATTTCCACACCTCTCGGAGGCGGCCAATATCGGCTGGAGCTGGGCAGGTCGATGTCCATGTCCGAGGCAGAAATCGTGGCCCGCCGTCTCGTAGACAGCGGTGCAGTTCGCACCGCCGAGCCCGACATGCCGCGGTACATCGCTCGTGATCCACTCTTCGGTGATCAGTGGTCGTTGGCCAGCGCAGCGGCGACTGCAACGAGCGGGATCTCGGTCCAAGAGGCGTGGGACGTCACGATCGGATCACCTGACGTCGTCGTTGCGTTCATCGATACCGGCATTTTGCCCCATCCAGATCTCGTCCCACGCGTTGTCGCCGGCTACGACATGATCTCATCGACGTTCACCGCAAACGATGGTGACGGCAGAGACAGCGATCCGCTCGATGAGGGTGATTCGTGCAACGCAAGGCCGAGCTCATGGCACGGCACACACGTTGCGGGGATTGCAGGAGCGGACACTTCGAACGATCGTGGCATCTCGGGTGTGGACCAAGCGTCCCGACTCCAGCCGATCCGTGCACTTGGCGTTTGCGGCGGCCTCCTGAGCGACGAGATCGCAGCGATTCGATGGGCGGCCGGGTTACCGATCGCCGGCGCGACAGCCAATCGAACGCCAGCAGATGTGATCAATCTGAGCCTCGGTGGGTTCGGATCGTGTGGTGTCGCAGAGCAGCTGGCCATCACTGACGCGGTCTCGGCTGGAGCCGTGGTGGTTGTCGCTGCCGGTAATTCCAACGTGGATCTCGACGTGTTCGAGGTATCGCCGGCGAAGTGCAACAACGTTATCTCGGTGGCGGCGACCACCCAGTTCGGTGACCGAGCCAACTATTCGAACTATGGCTCGGTCATCGACATTTCGGCGCCCGGCGGTCTGACGCTCAACGCGGCACAAGAAGGGATCCTCTCGTTGTCGAACGCGGGAACGACAGCCCCCGACCTCAGGGGTACGGGATGGACCTACTCGTACAAGCAGGGCACGAGCATGGCGGCGCCGCATGTGTCCGGTGCGATCTCATTGATGCTCGCAGCAAACGGCCAGTTATCGCCAGCCCAGATCGAACAGATCCTGAAGGACACGGCGCGACCGTTTCCGATCTCGCTTCGAGGTCCTGAGTTCACGTGTTCGAGTGACCCGGCGGCCCTGTACCACTGCGGAGCTGGATTGCTGGACGCAGGTGCCGCAGTGCGTGCGGCAGCGGAGTTCACCACCGCCCCATCGGAGCCTGGTCCCGTCAGCGTGACGGCCGACGCTCGCACGGCGACGGTGTCGTGGTCGCCGCCTGCAACCGACGGCGGATCCGAGGTGACGGGGTACACCGCGATCACCAACCCTGCCGACCGCACCTGTACCTGGAGTTCGGGACCGCTCACCTGCGTCATCTTCGGACTCGAGTACGGCGAGAGCTACACAGTGAGTGTTGTGGCCCGGAACCGGGCGGGCGACGGTCCTCCCGCCGTCTCCTCTGCGTTCCGCCTCTCGCCCGCATTCATGCCCATACCGGGTACTCGCCTGTTCGACACCCGCACCGGCATCGGACCCACCCGGCCCGACCCCGTCACACCCGACACCCCGCTCACCATCCCCATGACCGGCCTCGGCCCCATCCCCACCACCGGCATCCGAGCACTCGCACTCAACGTCACCGCCACCAACGCCAACCAAGCCGGCTTCATCACCGTCCATAACTGCGACGACCCCACCCCCAACGTCTCCACCCTCAACTTCAACGCCGGCGAAGCCGTCGCCAACACCGTCATCGTCGCACCCAGCACGACCGGCCGCGTCTGCTTCACCACCTCCACCCCCACCCACCTCATCGCCGACATCAACGGCTGGTTCCCCGCCAACACCGACTACACCCCACGCACCCCCCAACGACTCCTCGACACCCGCGACACCACCACCCCCACCAGCGGACGCACCATCGAGCTG
>JBGTCW010000071.1:0-7376 GCA_041748635.1 Ilumatobacteraceae bacterium
ATCTCACCGCGGTGTGGGCAGCGTCGGTGATCGCCAACGAGCGCATGAACGACGGCGGCAGCATCATCAACATCACCTCGCCCGCCGCCACCCGCGCCGTGCTCGGCAGCGGTCACTACTCCGCTGCGAAGGCCGGGGTGAACGCACTGACGCTGACGATGGCGATGGAGCTCGCGCCGCGGATCCGGGTCAACGGCGTCGCCCCCGGCATGGTGCCGACCGAGGTGATGATGACCGCGCTCGACATGGACGTAGCCGCGCTCGAGAAGGTGGCCGAACAACGCATGCCACTGAAGCGTCTCGGCACGCCCGACGACATCGCGGCCGCTGCGCTCTACCTTGCCAGCGACGCCGGCAGTTGGGTCACCGGCCAGATCATCACCGTCGCCGGCGGTATGTGAACACAACCTGTTCTGCTTCATCCGAGCATTGACAACACTGAGAGGATCAACCCATGACCGATCTCGAAGAACGCCAGCCAGCATCCACTCCGTGGTTCCTGTCGGGGAACTACGCACCCGTCCAGAACGAACTGACCGAGTTCGACCTGAAGGTGACCGGGTCGATCCCGCCGTCACTCGCGGGCCGCTACCTGCGCAACGGATCGAACCCGAAGACCGGCACCGCCGGCCACTGGTTCTTCGGTGACGGCATGGTGCACGGCGTGCGCCTCGAAGCGGGCAAGGCGCAGTGGTATCGCAACCGTTTCGTCCAGACCACCAAGCTCGAGAAGGGCTTGGAGGCGACCGATCCCGAGACGATGTTCGACCCCACCGCCAGCGCTGCGAACACGCACGTGCTAGGCCACGCCGGGCGGATCTGGGCGCTCGAGGAGGGCCATCTCCCGTACGAGTTGAGCCCCGAGCTCGACACGATCGGCCCCGACAACTTCGGCGGAAAGCTCACCACGGCGTTCACGGCGCACCCCAAGCTCTGCCCCGAGACGAACGAGTTGCACTTCTTCGGCTACTCGCCGGTGGCGCCGTTCCTCACCTATCACGTACTCGACGCGGCGGGCGCGCTGGTGCACTCGGCGGAGATCGACGTGCCGGCCGGCACGATGATGCACGACTTCATGATCACCCGCGACCACGCGATCTTCATGGACCTGCCGGTGGTGTTCGACCTGTCGAACCTCGAGGCGCCGCTCAAGTGGGACGACGACTACGGCGCCCGCATCGGGATCATGCCGAGGATGGGGACGAACGCCGACATCCGCTGGTTCGAGGTCGACCCGTGCTACGTGTTCCATCCCCTCAATGCGTACGTCGAGGGTGACTCGGTCGTGTGCGACGTCGGCCGTCATGCGTCGATGTGGCGTCGGTCGATGGAGGACGGCGAGCCGTGCTACCTGCACCGTTGGACGTTCGACCTCGCGTCGGGAGCGGTCAGCGAGCAGCAGCTCGACGGCGACTCGCACGCCTTCCCGCGCGTCGACGATCGGGTCGTCGGGCTCAAGCATCGCTACGGCTGGGGCGTGGTACCGCGCGGTGGTGGCGACGGCGCGATCGTCGAGCCCGGCAACGTGGTCAAGTGGGATCTGCAGACCGGTGCGCAACAGACCTACGACCTCGGTGCGCAGAGTTATCCGGGCGAGTTCGTGTTCGTCCAGGACGACGATGCCGCCGGCGAGGACGAGGGTTGGGCGCTCGGGTTCGTGTACGACGCTGCGGCGGACACGTCGGACCTTGTGATTCTCGACGCATCGGCGCCGGGATCGGATCCGGTTGCACGGGTGCACCTCCCGCAGCGCGTCCCGTTCGGCTTCCACGGCAGCTGGGTCCACGACTCCGCCGTGTGAGGAGTGGCGGCGAGCGCTCGCCGGACTTGAGGTCGGTGTCCGTCAACCACCCCGGTGGATGTGCGCTAGACATCCGGGATGTCACTCGCCGTTTCCATCGCGACCGGTCCGTCAATGCCGGCGCTCCGCGACGTCACCATCGGCCAGATCCTCCGTGACGCCGCCGCGGCAGTGCCGGACCGGGTGGCCCTGATCGAGGGGATCCCGGACGCGTCGGCGCGACGCCAGTGGACCTACGCCGAGTTCGACGCCCAAGCCGATCGCGTCGCCCGAGCGCTGTTGAACCGGTACTCGCCGGGTGACCGCATCGCCGTGTGGGCGCAGAACATTCCGGAGTGGGAGTTCCTCGAGTTCGGCGTGGCCCGCGCCGGCATGGTCCTCGTCACCATCAACCCTGGCTCGCAAGCCTCCGAGTTGCGCTACGTCCTCAACCAGTCGCGTTCCACGGCGGTGTTCTGCGTCGATTCGTTCCGCGGGAATCCGATGCTGGCGACCGCCATCGAGGTGCAACCGGACTGCCCGGAGTTGCGCGACGTGGTGCGTTTCGTCGAGTGGGACGAGTTCCTCGCGTCGGGCGATTCATTCGCCGGCGACCTCCCCGACGTCGCGCCGATGGACGCAGTCATGATCCAGTACACGTCGGGCACCACCGGATTTCCGAAGGGCGCCTATCTGCACCATCGGGGCCTGGTCAACAACGGCGCCCACACGTTCGCTCGCATGGGCATCTCCGACGGCAACGTCTATGTCTCCACGATGCCGTTGTTCCACACCGCCGGCAGCGCCATCGCCGTGCTCGGTGCCGTCTCGCACTGTTGCACGCAGGTGCTCGTCGAGGCGTTCGAGCCGGGGCTCGTCCTGGCGCTGTCGGAGGAGTACCGCGGCCAAGCGCTGCTCGGCGTTCCCACGATGCTCATCGCGATGCTCGAGCACCCGTCGTTCGCGACGACCGACCTCTCGTCGCTGCACGCGGTCTGTTCGGGCGGCGCGCTCGTGCCCGAGCAGCTCGTGCGGACGTTCGAGCGGGAGCTCGGCGCTCCGTTCACGATCGTGTTCGGACAGACCGAGTGCTCGCCGGTCGCCACGATGACCGCGCCCGACGACACGATGGACGACAAGTCGAACACGATCGGGGCGCCGATGCCGCACGTCGAGGTGAAGATCGTCGAGCCGGAGTCCGGTGCGATTGTGGCGATCGGTGAGGTGGGGGAGCTGTGCACGCGCGGCTCCCCCGTGATGCACAACTACTTCGAGCTGCCCGAGCAGACGGCGGAGGCGATCGACGCCGACGGTTGGTTGCACACCGGGGATCTGGCGGCGATGAACGACCGCGGGTACTGCACCATCGAGGGTCGCCTCAAGGACATGATCATCCGCGGTGGCGAGAACATCTATCCGAAGGAACTCGAGGAGCTGCTGTTCGCGCACCCATCTGTCGGTTCGGTCGCTGTGGTTGGTCTGCCCGACGACAAGTGGGGCGAGACGGTTGCCGCGTTCCTGCGGCCGGCGCCGGGTGCGATCATCGACAAGACCGAACTGTTCGCGTACGTGCGTGAGCATCTCGCCCCGCACAAGACCCCGAGCCGCTGGTTCGCCGTCGAGGAGTATCCGATGACCGGGTCCGGGAAGATCCAGAAGTTCCAGCTCCGCCAGGCCTGGCAAGACGGAACCCTCGACGAACTCTGACCCGTCAGCTTGCTCCCCACGTTCATGTTGCAGTACGGATGGGACGGGTCATCCGGAGTGTCACGCGAGCGGATTGGGATGTGGCTGGCAGGGATCCCCACGTTCAGGTTGCAGAACGGACGGGCAGGGTCATCCGAAGTGTCACGCGAACGGATGGGGGAGGGGGTGCTGGTCGGGTCATAGTGTCGAGGGAGGCACTGGCCCGGGTGGCGAAACTGGCAGACGCGGGGGGCTTAAACCCCCCTTCCACTCACGTGGAGTGCGGGTTCAAATCCCGCCCCGGGCACATCTACCAGGGGATATTCAAATCGCGAAGCATGCGGACGCAAGAAAAAGCGCAAAAGGTGCACAAAAGGTGCACAGAACGTCGAAGATGCGTACGCTTCTCGAATGGCTCGCGGGTCGGTGTTCCGCAAGAACGGTGGCTGGGCATTCCGTGTCGACGCGGGCTTCCACGCTGAAACGGGCAAGCGCCGCCAGCTCCTGCGCCAGGGCTTCCGCACCAAGCGTGCTGCCGAGGAGGCACTGGCCGATGCGGTCGGCGCGGCGACCCGCGGTATGGCGGTGTCGCGGTCGACGATCAAGGTCGGCGAGTACCTCGACCACTGGTTCGCTACCGCCCGGCCCTCGCTGCGACCGACCACGGCCCGCGGGTACGAGCAGTCGATCGGTCGACTGACGCGATTTCTCGGCAACTATCAGTTGCAGGCCTTGATGCCGATGCAGGTGCAGCGCTGCTACACCGACCTGCTCGAGTCGGGCGGCCACAGTGGTGGACCGCTGGCACCGAAGACGGTCCGGCACGCGCACGTCGTGTTGCGCAAGTCGCTCGCCGACGCCGAGCGCATGGGGCTGGTCACCCGCAACGCAGCAGCGGCAGCACGCCCGCCGACCGGTGACAGCACCGAGTTGACGACGTGGTCGTCGGACGACCTGCGCTCGTTCCTCGCAGCGGTCGAGGGACACCCCTATGGAATCGCGTTCCGGCTTCTCGCAGCGACCGGCCTACGACGCGGTGAGGTGCTCGGACTGCGTTGGAGCGATGTCGACTTCGATCTCGGCCAGCTCGCCGTCGCGAACACGATCACCGAGGTCGGCGCCGACACAGTGATGGGTCCACCCAAGACAGCACGCAGTCGCCGCAACGTGTACCTCGACCGTCGGACGATCACCGCGTTGCGCGAGCATCGCCAACGCCAGCGGGAGCTACGGCTCGCTGCAGGCCCGGCGTGGGACAGCGCACATGACTGGGTGCTGACCGACGAGATCGGTGGCTTCGTGCGACCGCAGTCGATGTCGTACGAGTGGCGCAAGCTGCTTCGGCAGCTCGACCTGCCGCGCATCCGTCTCCACGACCTGCGTCACACCCATGCGACTCTGGCGTTGAAGGCCGGCGTGCACCCCAAGGTCGTGTCCGAGCGCCTTGGCCACGCCAACGTCGGCATCACCCTCGACCTCTATTCCCACGTGGTTCCCTCGCTTGCCCGAGACGCGGCTGAGCAGATCATGAGTTCCACCTACGGAGACGAGCAGTGACGCTCGCGGGACGAATCGGCCTATAGGTATGAGCGAACCGTGGAATCTGCACTTCTTCCAGCGCCACCCCGACGACGATGGCCGCCAGTCCGTACCTGCGAGGGACTTCCTCGACGGGCTGTCGGACAAGGTGGTCGCCGAGATCGTCGCAGTCCTTGACGCTGTCGCCGAGGCACCGCCACCGGCATTCTCGGGTGGCGGTAAGTGGGAGGCCATGCACGGTGAGATGGCGGGGTTCTACGAGGTCCGCGTGCGGGGAGCAGGGATGAACCACCGCCTCTTCTGCATCCTCGAACGCCACGCCGACGATCTCGGCGGGCCGTCAATCGTCGCTATCGACGGGTTGACGAAGCCGAAACGTTCGGCCGCCGATTCGAGGGACTATCGACGGGCGATTCGCCTACGCGCAGAGTTCGTTCTTCGACGAACCGTGTTGCAGTAGCGACTCAGACCGCTTGGCGCTTGCGCGGGACGAGTTCGAGGTCGAGTGAATCTGCGATTGCCGTCAGCGTCGCGATGGTCGGGTTGGGAGCGCCCGCGCTGAACAGTCGCCGCACGGCTTCGGGCGCGATGTCGGCGCGGCGCGCGAGCTCGGCCTTGGAGAGCCCCAGCTCATCGCGACGATCGTCAAGTGCTCGCACCAACCGATCGATCTGGTCGACGCGGCGGCGTGCTTCGTCGTACGCCTCGCCGAACTCCGGGGACTTGGCACGCTCGGCGAAATATCGTTCAGCGCCAGTTCTCGTTTGCCGCTCCATGCGGTAAGCGTAACACAAAAGTTACGACTGGCCACTCCTCGTCCAGGAAGTCCCGTCTCGAGTGCGAGCGACGTCTACATCAGGAGCCCCTCGAGATCGTGGTCCATTACTACGATGCGTCGGCCGAAGCGCCGTGACGGAATCTCCCCGCGGCGCACGCACGCGTACGCCGTCGAACGGGAGATACCGAGCAACGCGGCGACCTCGGCGACGGTGTAGGTCCGTCGGCGGTTGGCAACCGGTTCCGATCGGGTCGACGGACTCCCGGGGTCGCTGGGGACTCTGCGAGGAGGGCGGGCTGTTGAGGGTGCTGCTCGAATGATCGATGTGCGGTTCATGGCGCCGATCGTGCGCAAAGAGGACTCATCGAATCACTCCCACGACCACACACACGATCACTACCACCGTCGGCCGGCAATGTCGGATGACTACCCGGATCACTCTCTCCCCCTGGTGAGCGCATCCATGCACACACACGACCGCTCACACGCCTTGCGTATCGCTGCATCTCGGGTTGGATCGACGTCGCTGCCTTCAGGCAGCTCGGACGACCTGACAACGGCCCGACTCGGCCGCGCCCGGTGGGCGATGCCACCGAGCTGTCGGCCATCTTGAAGGTGCGCGTCCGGGTAGGGCTCGACTCTCCCTCGGCCACCAAGACGTAACCGACGGGGTCTTGGACGCCGCGGGAACGCGAAGGCGGTCTCCGGTGTGCAGCTCCCGCAAGTGTGTACCCGGGTGGCGGGGACCGTAGGGGAGCCCTTCACCGTAGGGGAGCCCTTCACATATCATTACCCGGAGGGTGCACGGTTACGTTTCGTTCCGTAACAATGGGCCTCGGCCGCAGGCTGCCGCAGATCAGTCCTTGCGTCGGTCTCGCTTTGCGGCTCGTCGCCGATCAGCGCGGTTGAGTGGTTGGGGTTGAGCGGCCGGGGCGGTCACGGCGATTCGTGCCCTGAGGGCTGCGTTCTCGGCCCTGACTTCAGCGAAGCCTTCTCGCAGCAACTCGAGGTCTGCTTCGCGGCGAGCACCGGTGGTGCGTAGTCCGTCTAGTTCTGCCGTGGCCCGATCGAGCGTGCGCTGTGTCGATTGGTGTCGTCGGCGCTCGGTCTGTAACACCGCGTTCGACTCGGACAGCGAGGCGATGGCTGCGACGAGATCGGCCTGCAGCTGTCGGGCGTGTTCGATTGTCCGGGCGAGATCGTCGCCGTCGACGAGTGCTTCTTCGAACGTCGTGGGTTCTTCCTCGCCGCGTTGCCGAGCACGGTATGCCCGCACGCGGTCGGCGTCCGACCGCCATTTGCGGGGTCGTCCACCTTTGCCGGGAACCGTCATGGTGGAAGTGTAACGAAACGCAACGATTGGGTACACCCACCGGGTAATACTCTGTGAAGGGTGCTGCGAGGTCTGGCGCGGAGTGATTATGCAGTGGGTCGATCGAGCCATGAGGCCGCACACTTCGCCGGAAGCGCGCTTGTCGCGGGCCGTTTCGGTCGGTGATTACCGAGCGGCTTGTCGGCTCAGGTTCGGAAGCTGACCCGGTCACGAAGCCAGCGAGCGAGCCAGGTCTCGTCGACCTTGCGTGCTGCGACGGC
>JBGTCW010000072.1:0-4187 GCA_041748635.1 Ilumatobacteraceae bacterium
CGGCCTCGGCGTCGGGCTGGCGATCGCTGCGGTGGCGCACTGGCCACCGGTGGTCCTCGTCGTGGTGCTTCTTGCCGCGGGCGGGGCGGTTCGGTCGGAACGTGCGTGGGACGGTCTCACGCCGGACGCCGTTGGGGCCTACACCGGTTGGGCGCTGCTCATGGATGATCCGCAGCCGTACCGATCGAGCACGCGAGCGATCATCGAGGTCGACGGCGAGCGGTTCGAGCTCTGGTCGCGAGGGCGAGCCCAGCAGCTGCGGGTGCGATCGTGGCGTGGCGGTGAACGGGTGATGGTCAGCGGCGAGCGCCGAGTGCTCGACGCCGAGCGGGCGCACCGGGTGGCGTGGCAGCACGTGGTCGGCGAGTTCGACGTGTCGTGGGCGAGTGACGTCGATGCGGGAGCGCCCGTGGCGCGAGCGTCGAACCGTGTCCGGTCCTTGATCGAACGAGCTGCGACGGCGCTCCCGCATCCCGACGGTGCGCTGTATCGAGGGTTGGTGATCGGCGACGATCGCGATCAGCCGCCCGAGATGATCGATCGATTCCGGGCGAGCGGATTGTCCCATCTCACCGCAGTCTCAGGACAGAACGTGGCGTTCGTGCTGGCGGCGTGTGCGCCGTTGCTGGTTCGGCTCACCGCGCTGCCACGGTGGGCGCTGACCGTGGCCGTGATCGCCTGGTTCGTCGCGCTCACCCGATTCGAGCCCTCGATCCTGCGCGCCGGGGTGATGGCCGGGCTCTCCGCGACCGCATACGCCACGGGGCGCGAGCGGGCGCCGGCGCGCATCCTCGCGCTCGCGGTGATCGGGCTTGCGCTGGTCGATCCGTTGCTGATCTGGTCGATCGGGTTCTGGCTGTCGGTGGGTGCAACCGCAGGGGTCTGCACGGTCGGGCCGTGGCTCGCCCATCGTCTCGAAATGTTCGGTCCGCTCGCCCTTCCACTCGGGATCACGCTCGGCGCGCAGCTCGGGGTGGTGCTCCCCAGCATGCTGGTGTTCGGGCGACTTCCCCTGGTGAGCATCGTCGCCAACGTGTTCGCGGTCCCCGTCGCCGGCTTCGTCATGCTGTACGGACTCCCGGCCGGGCTGCTCGCCGGAGCGGTCCCGGCGCTGGCTCCGTTGGCGATGTTCCCCGCCCGGATCGGCACTCGCTGGGTCGACACGGTCGCGTTGATCGGCGCTCGTCTCGAACCCGATCCACCGTGGGTGTGGGTGGGATGGATCGTGGTGCTGGTCGTTGTCGGTTGGCTGGTTTGTCGTCGACGTCCCGGCACGCGATAAGAATCGAGGTCGTCATGGCGACCCATCTCCTGCACGGCAACGACGAGTCGGTACTGCGGTCTGCCGTGCACGATCTGGTCGACGAACTCGTCGGTGACGGCGACCGGGCGATGATGGTCGACGAGTTCGGCGGCGACGAGTACGAGCTCCGCCTCGTCGTCGACGCCGTCCAGACGCCGTCGTTCCTGACCGACAAGCGGGTGGTGGTCGCCCGCGACGTCGATCGTTTCAACGCCGAGCAGTTGGTCCCGCTGATGGCGTACCTCGCGAACCCGCTCGACACGTCGGATCTGGTGATCGTGGTCAACGCCGGCAGCGTTCCGAAGAAGCTCGGTGATGCGGTGAAGGCGGTCGGTGTCGTCACCAACACCTCGCCGCCGTCGCGGGCCAAGGATCGTCAGGCGTGGATCAGCGACCACATCGCCGCCGCCGGACTGCGCATCAAGCCCGACGCAGCGGCGCAGCTCGGGGCCTGGCTCGGCGA
Source organism: Ilumatobacteraceae bacterium (assembly GCA_041748635.1). Taxonomy (GTDB): domain Bacteria; phylum Actinomycetota; class Acidimicrobiia; order Acidimicrobiales; family Ilumatobacteraceae; genus Sva-07. The sequence goes on from JBGTCW010000072.1 coordinate 1,767, forward strand.
GGATGCAGGGCGGCTCGACGGCGTGCTTGCCACGTTGCTCAGCACGTACGGTGCCGACCATGCGTTGACGTTCGGTGAGATCGAGCCGTTCCTCGGAGATGCCGGGGGAGTGCCACCGTGGGACTTCACCGACGCCATCGATGCCGGTGACACCACCAAGGCGCTGACACTGCTCGGCCGCATGATGCACGGTGGCGGCCGTCACCCACTGCAGGTCATGGCGATCATGCACAGTCACTACACGAACATCGCGAAGCTCGACGGCGCAGACGCGCGCACCGAGCAGGACGCCATGGCTGCCACGGGCATCACGTCGCCGTATCCGGCCAAGAAGGCGCTCGCGAACTCCCGTCGGCTCGGTCCGGCATCGTCCAAGCGGGCCATCGAGCTCTTGGCGCAGGCCGATCTCGACCTGCGCGGCGCCAAGGACCTCGAGCCCGAGCTCGTGATGGAGGTCCTCGTGGCCCGACTCTCCAAGCTCCGCCGCTGACACCGACGTTCACTCGTCGCCGGACGCGAACGAGCGCTGCGACTAGCGCAGCGCTCGTTCGATGTCGTTCGGTTGGCGGAACGTGCACGCACGTTCGGTGGGTCAGGCCGAGGCGTTGACCTTCTTCATCAGCCGGCTCTTCTTGCGGGCGGCAGCGTTCTTGTGGATGACGCCCTTCGAGGCGGCGGAGTCGATGCGCTTCACGGCGGCGCGGACAGCCTCGTCGTTGTCGTCGGTGCCGAGCGTCGCCTCGACGCGCTTGGTGCGCGTCTTCAACTCCGTCTTCACCGACTTGTTGCGCTCGTGGCGCTTCTCGTTGGTGATGTTGCGCTTCTTCTGGCTCTTGATGTTGGCCATGGCCGTGGAACCCTTGCTTTCGTCGAATTGGTCTGCGCAGCGGGGCCCGGTGCCCGCGCTGAACAGCCCTGAGACTCTAGCGGGAGGCCATCCTGAGCGGCAACGTGCCCAGATAGCGTGGGCTCGGTCATGGATCTGGCCCGCATCCGCAACTTCTCGATCATCGCGCACATCGATCACGGCAAGTCGACGTTGTCCGATCGCATCCTCGAGATCACGGGGGCCGTCGACGCACGCGACATGCGTTCGCAGTACCTCGACTCGATGGACCTCGAACGCGAGCGCGGCATCACGATCAAGGCGCAGAACGTCCGCGTCGACTGGAAGGGCCACGTCTTCCACCTGATCGACACGCCGGGTCACGTCGACTTCGGCTACGAGGTCAGCCGCAGTCTCGCCGCCTGTGAGGGCGTGGTCCTGGTGGTCGACGCCGCGCAGGGCATCGAGGCCCAGACCCTCGCCAACTGCTACCTGGCGATGGAGAACGACCTCGAGATCGTCGCCGCGCTCAACAAGATCGACCTGCCGGCCGCCGACCCCGACCGATACGCCGCCGAGATCGAGAAGATCCTCGGCATTCCAGCGGACGAGATCATCCGCATGTCGGCCAAGACCGGCGAGGGAGTGCCCGACCTCCTCGATGCCGTCATCGAGCGGATCCCCGCACCGGTCGGCAACCCCGACGCGCCTCTGCAGGGCCTGATCTTCGACTCGCAGTTCGACCAGTACCGCGGCGTCGTGTCGAGCATCCGCATCATGCAGGGCAAGATGACGTCCGGCTCGAAACTCACCTTCATCCAGGCCGGCGCGAACCACGAAGCGATCGAGATCGGGACGCGCCGCCCGGTGCCCACGCCCGTGCCGGAACTCGGCCCTGGCGAGGTCGGCTATCTCATTGCGGGCATCAAGGACGTGGGCGACGCACGCTCGGGTGAGACCGTGACCACGGCGTCGGGCGGATCCACCGAGGCGCTGCCCGGTTATCGCGATCCCAAGCCGATGGTGTTCTCCGGGCTGTTCCCGATCGACGGCGACGACTTCGAGAACCTGCGCGAGTCGCTCGAGAAGTTGAAGCTCAACGATGCGTCGATCACGTATGCGCCGGAGTCGTCGGGGGCGCTCGGATTCGGGTTCCGGTGTGGTTTCCTGGGCCTGCTGCACATGGAGATCGTGAAGGAGCGTCTCGAGCGCGAGTTCGGGCTCGCGTTGATCGCCACGGCACCGAGCGTCGAGTACCGCCTGACGCGCACCGATGGCACCATCGAGTTGGTCGACAACCCCGCTGACATGCCCGAGGCGCAACGCATCGCCGCCATCGAGGAGCCGTTCTTCAAGGTGTCGATCATCAGTCCCACCGAGTACACGGGAGCGCTGATGGACCTTTGCCAGTCGCGGCGTGGCGAGATGAAGAAGATGGACTATCTGTCGCCCGAACGCGTGGAGCTCGTGTACGAGGTGCCGCTCGCCGAGGTGGTCATCGACTTCTTCGACCAGATGAAGTCACGCACCAAGGGCTACGCCAGCCTCGACTACGAACTGTCGGGTTATCGGCCGTCGCAGCTGGTGAAGGTCGA
>JBGTCW010000073.1:0-14940 GCA_041748635.1 Ilumatobacteraceae bacterium
TCCTCCACCGAGGCGCCGCCGGCCAACGCGGAGGCCACGCTGGTGGCGAGGATCGGCGTCGAACCCATGTTGACCAGGCCGACGCCGGCGTCACCGTTGCGCCGCCAGGCGGCGACGCCGACGATCGCCCAGTCCTGGGCGCGTCGGTTGAACTTCTGGAAGTTCCAGCCGGCGCCGTTCATCTTCGGCACGCGAATCTCGGTGAGGATCTCGTCGGCTTCGAGCGCCGACTCGAAGAAGGTCTGGTAGAAGTCGGCGGCCGCGATCTCGCGAGTGCCGTTCGGGCCCTGCGCCACATAGGTCGCGCCGAGTGCCAGCGTGGTCGCCGGTAGGTCGGATGCGGGGTCGGCGTGGGCGATCGTGCCACCGAGCGTGCCGCGGTGGCGGACCTGCGGATCACCGACGTGTCCGGCCGCGTGTGCGAGCAGCGGGACGTGCTCGCGCAGCACGTCGGAGGTCTCGACGTCCATGTGACGCGTCATCGCCCCGATGGCGATGTGGTCGCCCTCCTCGCGGATGTACGACAACTCGGAGAGCCGCCCGATGTCGATCAGGACGCTCGGCTGGGCGAGTCGCAACTTCATCATCGGCAGCAGGCTGTGGCCGCCGGCGATGAACTTGGCCTCGTCGCCGTGCTGACCGACGAGGCTGATCGCCTCCTCGGCCGATTCGGCGCGGACGTAGTCGAACGGTGCGGGGATCACAGGGTGCCTCCGGAAGTGGTGGTGTCGGTCGAGGAAGTGCGAGCGGACGCAATTGCGTGCCACACGGTGTTGGGACTGGCGGGCATCGCAACGTTGCGGACTCCGAGTCCGGACAACGCGTCGACGATGGCGTTCATGACAGCAGGTGCGGATCCGATGGTGCCAGCTTCGCCGACACCCTTCACGCCGAGCGAATTGGTCGGCGACGGTGTGACCGAGTGTCCGAGCGTGATCGGCGGGACGTCGCTCGCCGCTGGCACCAGATAGTCGGCGAGGGTCGACGTGCGCAGGTTGCCGTCGGAGTCGTAGTCGGCGCCTTCGTACAGCGCCTGGGCGAGTCCTTGGAAGACGCCACCGTGCACCTGCCCTTCGACGATCAGCGGGTTCACCTGGTTGCCGCAGTCGTCGACGGCAACGTACTGCAGCACCTCGACGTCACCGGTCTCGGTGTCGACCTCGACGAGACACATGTGCGTGCCGAACGGCCACGAGAAGTTCGGCGGGTCGTAGGTCACCTGGGCTTCGAGGTTCGGCTCGAGACCGTCGGGCAGGTCGTGCGCGGTGAACGCGGCGAAGGCAATCGCCGCGAGCGGCACGGCCTTGCTCGGTGTGCCGGCCACGCGGAACTCGCCGCCGACGTACTCGAGGTCGTCGGCGTTGGCCTCCAACTGGTGGGCCGCGATCTGCTTGGCCTTCTCGATCACCTTGTCGCAGGCCATCGCGATGGCGATGCCCCCGACGGGGAGCGATCGAGACCCATAGGTGTCCATGCCGAGGGGTGCAATGGCGGTGTCGGAGTGCAGCACGTCGACGTCGGCCGGGTCGATGCCGAGCTTGTCGGCCACGATCATCGACCATGCCGTCTCGTGCCCCTGCCCGTGCGGCGAGGTGCCGGTGACGACCTGGACCTTCGCCGTCGGCAGGATGCGCACGGTGGCGGCTTCCCACCCGCCAGCGGAGTAGTTCAGCGACGCCAGAACGCGCGACGGTGCGAGGCCGCACATCTCGAAGTAGCTCGACACGCCCAGACCGAGTCGCTTGGTGGAGCCCCCGACGTTCTGCTCGGCCTGGCGGGCCCGGACGGCCCCGTAGTCGATCAGGTCGGCGGCGATCGTGGCCGCCTTGTCGTGATCGCCCGAGTCGTACACGAGCCCGGTGAACGCCTCGTACGGGAACTGCTCGGGCTGGATGAAGTTGCGGCGGCGCAGCTCGAGCGGGTCGACACCGAGCTCACGGGCGAGGGAGTCCATGGCCCGCTCGATCGCATACGTGGCCTCGGGTCGGCCGGCACCGCGGTAGGCGTCGGTCGGTGTGAGGGTGGTGAACACACCGGTGCACGAGAAGTCGTAGGCCTTGGGCAGGTCGTACACGCCGGCGTACAGGAACGCGCCGAGCAGGGGGATGCCGGGCGTGATGAGCTGCAGGTAGGCGCCCATGTCGGCGGTGAGACGAACCCGCACCGCCGTGAGCTTGCCGTTCGAATCAGCCGCCAACTCGATGTGCTGCATCTGGCCCCGACCCTGGATGCTGGCGACGGTGTTCTCGGAGCGGGTCTCGTTCCACCGCACGGGCGTGCCGAGCTTGCGGGCGAGCGCGACGCACAGCAGTTCCTCGGCGTACACGTCGAGCTTGGCGCCGAAGCCACCGCCGACCGCTGGTGCAACCACGCGGAGCTGATGCTCGGGCACGCCGAGCGTGACGGCGAGCATCACCTTGAGGACGTGCGGAATCTGAGTAGCGGTGTACAGCGTGAGGTCGCCGCCGAACGGCTGGGGGACAGCGACGACCGCACGGGGTTCCATCGCCATCGGGATCAGCCGTTGCTGGACGTAGTGCTCGCTGACGGTGTACGCAGCGTCGTCGAACGCCTGCTGCACGGCACCGTCGGTCTCCTCGATCAGGAGATTCCACGTGTACGACGAATTCGTGCCGAGCTCGGCGTGGACGAGCACCCGGTCGGACAGGGCGTCGGTGATCGTGGTGACGGCCTCGAGCGGGTCATAGGTGACGTCGATCGCCTCGATCGCGTCGTGGGCGATCGCATCGCTGTCGGCGAGGACCACGGCGACGCCGTCACCGACGTAGTTGACGGTCTCGGTAGCGATCGGGTGGTGCGGCGGATTCAACATGTCCTCGGTGACCGCCCATGCGCACGGCATGGGGGCGGCCCAGAGGTCGGCGAGATCGGCGCCGGTGTACACAGCGCGCACTCCCGGCATCGCCGCAGCGGCACTCGTGTCGATCGACACGATGCGGGCGTGGGCGTACGGACTGCGCAACACCGCCATGAACAGCGCGCCGGGCACTTTCATGTCGTTGGTGAACACGGCCTCGCCGGTGAGCAGGACCGGGTCTTCCTTGCGCAGCATGCGACTGCCGATGACGCCGAGCGTGCTGGCGTCGGTCGTCGGATCGTCCGTGATGGTCATGTCTGGACCCCCATCCAGTCAGGTCACGCGGTGCCTGGCACCGCGTGACCGGTTCAGGCTCCTGCTGATGCGGCCGCGAGGACCGACTTGACGATGTTGTGGTAACCGGTGCAGCGACACAGGTTGCCCTCGAGGCCGATGCGGACCTCGTCCTCGGTCGGGTTCGGGTTCTCCTCCAGCAGGCTCGTCGCGGCCATCACCATGCCGGGCGTGCAGTAACCGCACTGGAGTCCGTGGTTCTCCATGAACGCCTGCTGCATCGGGTGCAGCGTGCCGTCGGCGTCGGCCATGCCCTCGATCGTGCGGATGTCGGCGCCGTCGGCCTGCACGGCGAGCACGGTGCAACTCTTGACGGCCTCGCCATCCATGTGTAACGAGCACGCCCCGCACGACGAGGTGTCGCAGCCGATGTTGGTGCCCGTCAGACCGACGTGCTCACGGACGTACTGCACCAGCAGCGTCCGCGGTTCGACGTCGTGGGTGTGTTGCGTGCCGTTGACCGTGACCGTGATCTCCACTGGAGCCCCCAAGTGATCGTCGTGGTGGATGAGACCCCGCTGTGCGGCGTCAGACATCCATCATGCCCCATCGGCCCGGCTGGGTCGACATCGAGCTCCAGGCGGGCACCGGAGCCGACAACACGGGTCAGACCCGTGTTGTGCCGTCAGGACAGGATCGTCGAGAGGTCCTTGATCGCGAGATAGATCAAGAAACCGATGATGGCGGTACCGAAGACGGTGTAGTGCCAGCGCTTGGAATGGTCGGCGCGCCAGAAGCGGCGGATGCTGTAGACGATGGACGCCATGGCCAGCACGCCGATGGTGAGGCCGATGTAGGGCCCGACGCCGCGAGCGACGCCGACGGCCGGCAGGACGAACGGGAACACGATGTACATCAGCAGGCAGCGACAGGTGCTGATGAACAGTGATTTCTGGAACGCCGAGCGAGCCTCGCCGGCCGTCGACGTGCGGCCTTCGGGCAGCCGGAGCAGGCGGCGCATGAAGCGGTCGGCCGCGGGCAACGTGGGCGCGGGCGGGGCGGTCGTGAGATCGGAAGGCGCCGACGAGACGGTGTCGATCGGCGGTTGGTCGGTGGTGCTCATGGGCGCACCGAACGGTACGTCGCCGCGACGGCTGCAGCAACTTCGGCAGGGGTGTCGACGAGGACCGAAGCGCCTGCGTCCTCGAGCTCGCGAGGCGACCCGAATCCCCACGTGACGCCGACGCAGGCGATGCCGTTGAGGTGGGCTCCCTCGACGTCGTGATCGCGGTCGCCGACCATCACCACCCGAGTCAGATCGTCGCGTCCGAGCTGGAGCTCGACGAGTGCGTACTTGATCACCTCGGCCTTCGTGCGACGACCGACCCCCACCTCGTTGGACGCGCCGGCCTGGACGACGAAGTGCGCAGTGAAGCCGAAGTGCTCGATGATTCGCTGGGCGGTGCGTTCTGGCTTGGCGGTCGCGATCGAGAGCGTGTGTCCGGCGTCGGCGAGTTCGGCGAGCATCTCGACAACCCCTGGATACACCGTGTTCTCGAACAGCCCGACGTCTTCGTAGCGGTCGCGGTAGGCGCCGACGACCCGCTCGATGTCGTCGACATGAATGCCGAGGGTGGGCAGACCGACCTCGAACGGCGGGCCGATCACGGTTCTCACCTGCTGGTCGGTCGGCGGTTCGTAACCGCATGCGGCGAACGCGTGGCGCAACGACCGGCCGATGCCCGGCGACGAATCGGAGATGGTCCCGTCGAGATCGAGCAGGACGTGCGAGGCGGTCACCGATGCAGGTCAGCGGCCGCGAAGGCGCTCACGGATCAGTGGTTCGTAGTGCTCGAGCGGGTTGCTCCGGTAGTCGGCGTCGAATGCGGTCTGGTCGTACTTCGCGCAGAACTCCTCGGTGTGCTCGAAGTACGGCGAGTCGCGGTGCTTGTCGCGGGCGTTCTTGTCGAGGCCGATGTAGTCCCAGAAGTAGTAGCCCTGGAATTCGCCGTGGTGCTTGACCATGAAGTGGTTCGCTTCGGACACGAACGGCTTGAGGATGCCCGCAGCGATGTCGGGATGGCTGTACGGGCTCAGGGTGTCGCCGATGTCGTGGAGCAGTGCGCACAACACGTACTCGTCGTCGCGGCCGTCACGCTCGGCGCGCGTCGCGGTCTGCAGGCTGTGTTCGAGCCGGTTGACCGGAAAGCCGCCGTGGTCGAACTCGAGGGCTCGCATCAGGTCGATGACGCGCTCGGCCACCATCGACTGGGTGATCTCGAGTTGCGGAGCGATGATCGCCCAGTCCTCCGCGGTCGACTCCTCGAAACTCGTGAACGATGTACGTGGGTGCTCGGTGGTGGTCATGTCGTCTCTCCTCGACCGATTACATCAGGGGTCAGACCCGCGATGTAATCGTCGTCTGTGGGGATGGGGCCAACGTGGCGTTACATCGCGGGTCTGACCCCTGATGTAATCGTCACGTGGCGGATTGGATGGCGCGCCAGACTTTCTCGGCGGTGGCGGGCATGTCGATGTGGCGGACGCCGAGATGGCTCAGCGCGTCGATGACGGCGGACTGCACAGCGGGAGTCGACCCGATCGTGCCCGATTCGCCGATGCCCTTTGCGCCGAGTGGATTGACGAACGTCGGGGTCTCCATGTGGATCACCTCGAAGCTCGGCAGTTCAGCCGCCGAGATCATGCCGTAATCGGCGAGGTTCGACGTGACCGGGTTGCCGTCCTCGTCGTAGCGGACCTCCTCCAGGAGCGCCTGCGCGGTTCCCTGAGCGATACCGCCGTGGATCTGGCCGTCGAGCAGCATCGGATTGACGACGCGTCCGGCATCGTCGCAGGCCACCTGGCGCAGGTGCCGTACCTGGCCGGTGCCGGTGTCGACCTCGACGACGGCGACGTGCGCGCCGAAGGGGAAGGTCGCCTGGCCCGCATCGAACCGGGTGGCGATGGTCAGCTCGTCGTTCTGGGCCCTCGCGGCCACGGCGATGTCGGCCCAGGTCTTCGAGACCGCCGGTGTGCCGGCGACGTGGAACGCACCGTTGTCCTTGTCGAGGACGATGTCGGCCTCGTCGGCCTCCAACAGTGACGCAGCGAGCTTCTGCGCCTTGTCGACCAGCTCGATCGCAGCCTGGTTGACCGCAGCGCCGCCCTGCTGCAACGATCGAGACCCCATGGTGCCGCCACCTTCCGGGACGAGGTCGGTGTCGCCCCAGATCAGGGTGATCCGGTCCATGGGGATGCCGGTCTGGTCGTTCGCGATCATCGACCACGCGGTGTCGTGGCCCTGTCCGTGCGGTGAGGTGCCCGTGTACACGAGCGCCGAGCCATCGTCCTGGACCTCGATCTTGGCGGCCTCACCCATCGGGTCGACGCCACCGGTGATCTCGACGTAGACGCTGACGCCGATGCCGAGCTGCTTGTCGTCGCCGGCCGCACGACGACGTGCCTGCTCGGCTCGCAGATCGGCGTAGCCGGCAGCTTCGAGGGCCTTGTCGAGGGCGCCTTCGAAGTCGCCGACGTCGTAGGTCTGGCCGATCGAGGTCGAGTGCTTGTCGAGGAACTTGGGGATCAGGTTCATCCGACGGACTTCGGTGGCATCCTTGCCCAGCTCAGCGGCGAACATGTCCATCGCTCGTTCGATCGCCGCGGTTGCTTCGGGGCGGCCGGCGCCTCGATAGGCGACCGTCGGGGTGGTGTTCGTGACCACGGTGGTGGCACGTACCTCGATGTTCGGGATGTCGTAGACCCCCGACGCCATCGGACGGGTCATCGCCATCGCGAGCACAGTGCCGATCTCGGCGAAGCCGCCGGCGTCCTGGAAGAGCTGGAGTTGGTAGTGGGTGACCTTGCCGTCGCTGGTGCCGCCGATGGTGACGTACTGCAGTTGGGCGCGGCCGTGGCCGAGGTTCATCATCGACTCGCTGCGGGTCTCCCGCCAGCGCACCGGCTTGCCCAGCGCCTTCGAGATCGGGCCGAGCAGCAATTCCTCGGGATAGGTGCCGATCTTGGCGCCGAACCCGCCGCCGACGTCTGGAGTGATCACGCGCACGTGGTCGGCCTCGACGCCGTTCGCCGCGGCGATCGGCGCCTTGACGCCTTGGGCGTGCTGGGTCGACAACCATTGGTAGAGGCGTCCGTCGACCCAGGTGGCTGCCGAGCCGCGCACCTCGAGCGGACAGGGCGCGACGCGCTGGTTCATGAACCGGCCGCTGACGACGAGCTCGCAGTCCGCGAAGTAGTCGTCGGTCGCGGTGTTCTCGGGCATGCCGAGCGCGATCGTGTCGAACACGACGTTCGAGCCCGCGGCCTCGTAGATCAGGGTCTCGGACGCAGCCGACGCTTCGATGTCGACCAGGGTCGGCAGGAAGTCGATGTCGACGAAGACCATCTCGGCAGCGTCGGTGGCCTGGGCGGCGGTCTCGGCGACGATGGCGACCACGGGCTCGCCAACGAAGCGCACCTTGTCGCTCGCCAACAGTGTGCGGGCCACCATCGGATTGAACGGCGACGGCGCGGGTTCCAGCGCCATCGACTCGGCGGTGAAGACGCCGACCACTCCGGGCATGTCCTTCGCGCCGTCGATGTCGATCGACAGGATCGTGCCGTGGGCGACGGCGGAACGGGCGTAGACCACGTGCAGTGCCCCGGCGAGCAACTCGTCTTTCAGGTCATCGACGTACATCCCGCCGGTGGTGAGGAACTTGGGGTCCTCTTTGCGCTGAACTCGGGTCCCCAGAATGCTGCCGGCCACGTGTGCCCCCTTCTCGATCGGAATGGTGACGAACCTAGTCGGAGACGCCGGGCGCAGGCCCAGCCGTGCGAGCGGCGAAGATCTGCGTGACGACGTTGTAGGGCCAGCCGCCCGGAAGATCGCGGGGCACGGGCGGCAGCGGCAGGATCGTCGATCGCTGGTCGCCCTCCTCGACGAAGCCGATCTCCTCGCGTGCGGCCTCGCGGATGCCGTCGTCGGTGTCGAGCCGTTCGACCTCGCCCGCGAGCTGGCCGTTGACCCGCTGCAGCTGGTCGAGTTCCGCCTGGCGCTGCGTCAGCGCATCGTCCTGGTCGAGCCAGGTGCCGATCGGCAGGATGAACACCGCGGCGGCGAGCGTCGAGATGACCAGCAGAACGAACACGCCACCGAACAGGGCCAGCTTGGGCCGCCGGAGGATTCGCTTCTCGACCGGGATCGGCCGAGTGAAGTCGCCGAGGCGCGATCGCCCGCTGTCGGAGGGCTTCGCCGGCTCCTTGGGCCGCGGAATCGACGTGGTCTTCGATCGGCTCACCGCATCATCCTCGCAGCTGTGGTGTTTGTTCTGGCGGCAACTGCGTCCCGGTACCGCTCACGGGTCCTGTCACCGGTACACGCCCGGGCGTGCGACCTCCGGCCGGTCCCGGACGTGCACCGGCGCCACTCGCTCGCTGGCAGCCGCCGAGGGAAGCGCCAGCGACGAGGTGGACGAGGCCGACCTCGATGGAGCAGTCACCGGCGTTCGGTGAGGCCGAGCACTTACAACGGCGCGAGGGCGGCGCGGCCGCGATATTCGGCGGTGTCGCCGAGTTCGGCCTCGATGCGCAGGAGTTGGTTGTACTTCGCCACGCGGTCGCTGCGGGCGGGGGCGCCGGTCTTGATCTGGCCGCAGTTCGTTGCGACGGCGAGGTCGGCGATCGTGGTGTCCTCGGTCTCGCCGGAACGATGGCTCATCACCGAGGTATAGCCGTGTCGGGTGGCGAGCTCGACGGTGTCGAGCGTCTCGGTGAGCGATCCGATCTGGTTGACCTTGACCAGGATCGAGTTCGCCACGTGCTTGTCGATCCCAGTCTGCAAGCGGGTCGAGTTGGTGACGAAGAGGTCGTCGCCGACGAGTTGCACCTTGTCGCCGATCGCCGCGGTCAAGTTGGCCCAACCGCCCCAGTCGTTCTCGTCCATCGCATCCTCGATCGAGACGATCGGGTAGGTGTCGACCAGGCGCGTCCAGTACTCGGTCATCTCCGTCGGCGACAGCACCTTGCCCTCGCCGGTGAGGTGGTACGCACCGTCGCGGAAGATCTCGCTGGTGGCCGGGTCGAGCGCGATGGCGACGTCGTCGCCGGGTGTGAAACCAGCGAGTGTGATCGCCTCGACCAGCACCCGGATCGCCTCCTCGTTCGAGTCGAGGTCGGGCGCGAAGCCTCCCTCGTCGCCGACCGCCGTCGACAGTCCACGTTCGTGCAGGATCCCCTTGAGCACGTGGTAGATCTCGGTCCCCCACCGGAGTGCCTCGGAGAAGCTCGGGGCGCCGACGGGCATCACCATGAACTCCTGGAGGTCGATTGAGTTGTCGGCGTGTGCTCCGCCGTTGATGACGTTCATCATCGGTACGGGCAGCACGTGCGCATTCGGCCCGCCGAGATAGGCGTAGAGCGGCAGGTCGAGCTCGATCGCCGCGGCCTTCGCGATGGCAAGACTGGTGCCCAGGATCGCATTCGCGCCGAGGCGTGACTTGTTGTCGGTGCCGTCGAGATCGAGCATCACCCGGTCGACGAATCGTTGGTCGGTCGCATCGAACCCTTCGAGGGCATCAGCGATCTCGTCGTTGACGAATTCGACGGCGTTCAGCACGCCCTTGCCGCCGTAGCGGTCACCGCCATCGCGCAGCTCGACGGCCTCGTGTTCGCCCGTGGACGCACCCGAGGGCACCGCGGCGCGGCCCAGCGCCCCCGAGTCGAGCAGCACCTCGACCTCGACCGTGGGATTCCCGCGGGAATCGAGGATCTCGCGTCCGGTGATGCTGAGGATCTCGCTCATGGTCCCAACGTAACCGCCGTCGCCGCACCGACGCTCAAGTCGTTCGTCCCGCAGGCCGATGATGACGACATGGGTCCGCTGGATACGCAACCGCAGGGCGTCATGTCGCCCCCGCCCGTCGGTTCGGTCGCGTCCGGTGGGCCGTCGTGGGCGAGGCACTCCTCGGCGGCACCGGCTCCGGTCGAAGATCGAGCTCCGACCCGATCGACGCTGCGTCCGATGGCCCCGTGGCGAATCGTCGGCGCCGTGTCGTTGACGTCGACATTCGCGCTGATGGGTCTGCAGGTGCAAGGGCTGATCGATGGTCGACCGTGGTCGGACGGTTTGTTGTGGCTGTCGGTACTCGCGGGGATCGTCACCGCGTGCTGCGTGCTCGGGTGGACGTGGAACACGACCGACAACGCTCGACGCCTCGTGCTGCCCGCGATTCGAGATCAGATCCCCGATCCGAAAGCGGCCGTGCTCACGTGGATGCTGCCGTTCGCGTGCGTGGCGGCATCCGCCGCCATCGTGGCCGTGCTCGGAGAGGAGATCGGCGCCTCGCTCGACGAGACCGTCGCCGGTGAATCGGTGCCGGCGCTCCCCCTTGGCGTCGCAGTGCTGGTGTTGCTGTTGGCGATCCCCATGACATATCGACCCGTTCATCACCTCGCGTCGGTCGCTCGCCAGGTGGGCGGCTCGACGGTGCGTCTCGTCCAGTGGATGTGGGTACCCGTCGTGCTGGCGCTGGTCGGTGTTGCGTCCGTCGTCGCCCTGCGATACGCCCCCGTCGAGGACATCGATGGCGCTGGCGGTGCGGGAAACTCGAACGTCGCCGAACCGACCGGCATTGCAGCGTGGGCGCCCCTCTGGGTGGTCGCGGTGATCGCCATCGCCCCGTGCGTGATCGTGGTGCTGCTTGCCTGGCGGGGAGCGTCGTCGGTCGAGGACGCGTTCACGGTCGCCTCCTCACGACGCCGGGCTGGCGCGTCCGCATCGGGGAGCGGCAAGGCCGTGCGTCGTGCCAACAGCAGCCGACATGGTGTCGTGCCCGGACGGATGCACCGAATCGAGCTGCTCCCCGGGGAAGAACTGCTGCGAGTGATGCTCGTGGCGTTGCTGGCGGGTCTGGCACTCCTCAGCGTCGTCGGCGCAGCGGTGACGGGCTTGCTCTGGTTCGATTCTCGTGAGACCGGTGTGCTCTTCAGCGAGCGCCAGCGCGCCTGGGACACGCTCGATGCGCTGCGCGCGGCGTCGACCGGTGGCACGGCCGCGTTGTTGGCCGTTGCGTCAGCCTGGACGTTGGTGAGCGTGTGGAACGTCCGACGAGCATCCGGGCGCCGTCGCAACCCTGTCATCGCCGCGGCATCGTGGCCGGCTGCGGCCGCGGCGACGTGGTGGGTCGCCGATCGTGTCATCGCCGACGCATCGGTCGGCACCGTGATTCTCGGGTTCGCCGCGCAGGCGGCAGTGATGGCGGTCCCGTTCCTCCTCCTGGATCGCAGTGCCGTCGCCATCGATGCTCGACGTACCCCGTTGCGAATCATGTACGGCCTCGTCGTCGTGCTACTCGTCCATGTCCAGGGCCTCGGTGGGCTGTCGTCACTTCCGGACTCGGTGACCACGACCGATGTCGGTCGCTTGACCGGATACCTGGCCATCGGCGCGCTGATCCTGTTGTGTTCGACCCTTGCGGTCACCGAGGCGTGTCAGGCGCTGGCCCACGCGTGTCGACACGAGGTCGAACATCACAACCTCATCGTCGATCAGTACGAGGCGGCGGCCGAACGTCGTCAGCGCACCGAAGCGGTGGCGCCTGCATGACGCAGCCGGACGGCGCTGCGTCGTTCACTGCGCTGCGGACCGAGCCGCCGCCGCAGCTGTTCGCGACCTGGTGGTTGCGCTACGTCCTCGTGTTGTCCCAGTTGGTCGGCATCGCCGTGGTACTCCTGCGCGAGTATGCAGTGCCGGATTCGCTCGACGTTGCGTTCGTCGTGATCCCGCACGCGATGGCCGCCGTGATGCTCGTCGGGTGGAGCGCTTTGGCCATGATCGACGCTGCTCGACTCGTCCCCGCCACTCGCTACCGAGCGCAGTCACGGGCGTCCGTGGCCGTCGTGCTGTGGCTCGGCGCGTTCGCAGTGCCGGTGCTGGCCGTCATCGTGGTCGAGCGCATCCGTGAGCAGTTCGCAGAGAGCACCGACGATCTGGTGCCGATGGCCATTGGAACGGTCACGGTGCTGACGTGTTTCGTGCTGGTGTGGCTGCCGTTTCGCTATCACGTCCGTCAGGCACGCCGGATCGGTGCCCCGGCAAGCGTCGTTGCGGCCTGGTTCTGGCTGCCGCTCGTGGCGGTGGTGGGTGTGCTCGTCGCCCTGGCCCTCGGACTGCGCGTAATGCTCGCTGACGACGGGTTCACCGACGCTGAACGCACGTTGCAGCTCGCTGTGGTCTACGGCGCTCCGGCGCTGGTGTTCGCACTGTCGACGTGGAGGGCGACCACGGTGTTCGACGAGGTGATCGAGTTGCGGTGGCTGCGTTGGCGCAACGAGTGGGAACAGACGCTGGCAGCGCTTGCCGCTCAGCCGGCACCAGGTCCCGAGGTGTCACCGGTCATCGAACACCGGTCGTGGTGAGCACCGACCGGTCGTCGGTGAACCCCGTCAACCGGTCGTCTTGACCTCGTCCCACAGCGCGTCGAGCGTCGCGAGATCGGCGTCGCGGAGATCGATCGACCGCTCGAGCGCCAGCCGTTCGACGCCTTCGAAGCGATCGCGGAACTTGTCGGTCGCAGCGCGCAGCGCGAGTTCCGGATCGATGCTCAGGTGGCGGGCGACGTTGACGATGGCGAACAGCAGGTCGCCGAGCTCGTCGGTGGTGGCGGCCGGTGAGGCTTCGGCGATGGCCGCACTCAGTTCGGCAGTCTCCTCGGCGATCTTAGGAAAGGCGCCGTCGACATCTGGCCAGTCGAAGCCCACCTTCGACGCTTTCCCCCCGACCTTGGCGGCGTAGGCGAGGGCCGGCATCGACCTCGCGATGCCGTCGAACACCGACGTCCGGCCCTTCTCGACACGCTTGATGTCGTCCCAGTTCGCGAGCACCTCGTCAGTGTCGAGATCGGTGCCGACGAGGTCGCCGAACACGTGCGGATGGCGCCGGATGAGCTTGTCGTGGATGCCGGTCGCCACGTCGGCGATCGTGAATCGTCCGTCCTGCTCGGCGATCGTGGCGTGGAACTCGATCTGGTACAGGAGGTCGCCGAGTTCCTCGATCAGGTCATCGTCGGTCGTCGGGTCGGCGGGGTCGAGCCCGTCGACTGCGTCGACCACCTCGTAGGCCTCCTCGAGCAGGTAGGGCACCAGCGACGCGTGCGTCTGCTCGATGTCCCACGGGCACTGTTCGCGCAAGGTCCGCGTCAACTCGTGGAAGCGCACGTACGCGCCGCCGACCGGAGCCGCGAGGTGCGGGATCCACAGCGAGGTGAGGTGGTCGGCCTCGATCGTGCGATCGAGTTCGGACCACGGCACCTCGATGATGCGCTCGTCGGGAGTTCCCAGCGCCTGCAGGATGGTGACCGCTTCATCGCCGGTTGCCTCGTCGACCGCGAGCTTGATCGCCGACAGCACCCAGTTGGCGTGCGCGTGGGCGACGAGCAGTGGGCCGCGCTCGCCGGCGGCGGAGGTGGCGAACTCGTGGCCGTCGACGAGTCGGACGCCCGCCTCGATGGGATCGATGCCGAGGCGAGCCCAGGCCACGTCGAGGAACGACATCGCAGGACGGACGTCGCACTCGACACGGTCGGCCCCGTCGCCGGAGTCAGCCGGAACCCCGACTGCGGCGAGCAGATGGCGAACCGTCCGTTCGAGCACGAGCGGCGAGCCGGGCACCGCGTAGAGGATTTCGCCGTGCTCGACGGCCGCCGCGCGCAACGTGTCGGCGATCTCGAGATAGACGTCGTCGAAGGTGTCGGCGCTGTCGTAGAGGTGGTCGAACGTGGTCGCATCGGCGACGAGGTCGGCCGACGGGTGCACCGCAGTACGGAGGTATCGGTGAGAGCTCCGCTCGATGGCGGCGCGAGTTTCGACGGTCACGTGGTCGTGGCTGCCGGGGCCGAGACCGACGATGACGATGCGCGGTCGTTCGACCCCGTCCATCGTCAGCCCAGTGCGACGACTTGGCCCGTCGAGGCGTCGAAGGTGCCGTAGCGGGGGTCGACGAAGATGTCTGCGGTTGCGAGGCGCGCTGTGGCGGTGACGGCGGCGGTCACGCGGTCGGCGTCGGCCGGCACCAACTCGGCGAAGCTTCGGAAGGACAGCACCACCCATGCGAACTCGCCGCCCTCTGTGTCGAGCAGCGAGGAGGTGGCGATCGGGTCGTCGGTGGAGAGCGATGCGGCGATCTGGACGAACTCGATCTCGGCGGCTTCAGCGACCACGTCGGAGGTGAGGCAACCGACGTCTCCGCCGACGTCGCCGAGGCTGGGGTCGAGGTTCTCCGTGGCGAGCAGTTCCGCGAAGTCGGCTCCGCCGGTGAGTTCGTCGGCGATGCGGTCGGCAGTGGCCTGGTCGGCGACGACGATGCCGTTGATGCAGGCGACGCCGCTCGATGCGAGTCCGGCGTCGTACAGCGCGGCCACCTCGTCGTCGGGAATGCCAACGGTGTCGCTGGTCGTGCCGGCGAGCTGTTCCTGGATCCACGTGGTGAGCTGCGCCCGGGCGGCGTCGGCCGGGATGAGTTGGTCGGCGGTGGCGCCGAGTTCGACGAGCTGCGCCTCGAAGTCGTCGGTGGTCAGCGTCGCGTCGTCGACGCGGGCGACGTTACCGGTGTCGGAGAAGGTGGCGCATCCGGTGCCGAGCGCAGCGACCACGCTGACGGCCAGCACGAGCGAGAGTCGTCGATTCACCCGCCGCACGCTACCGCCCCGCCCCCAGTCCCCCCAGCCCAGGTCTCCGGGGACCGCGTCAGTCGGTGGGGACGAGGTCGCGGAGGAATCCCGTGAGGAAGGTGCTGGGGTCGGCGCCGCGGGGGAGCGGCACCACGAGCTGAC
>JBGTCW010000074.1:0-4355 GCA_041748635.1 Ilumatobacteraceae bacterium
GGCGGTGACCCGCCAGTCGAGCGCCTGGCACGCAGCGACGTGCACACCGGCGGCCATGCCGGCGCCCCACAGCACCACCTCGGGTCGACGTTGCATGAGTCCACGACGGTAGCGCCCGACGCCCCCACGTGGGCGGCCGCCACTATCGTCAGGTGCACTGTGCGCGTGCTCGGCTTCATCCCCAGATTGCTGCTGGTCGTGGCCGCAGGAGCGTTGTTGCTCACGGCGACGGTTGTCGGTATCGCTCCACGGGTGTGGTCGACGGCGAACGCCCACGAGGAGATCCCCGTGGTGCTGCCCGACTTCGAGTCGCTGGCCCAACGCACGTACGTGTACGACGCGAACGGCGAGGAGATCGCCTTCTACGAACTCGAGAACTCTCAGCCCATCGCATTCGAGGACATCCCCCAGCCGGTCATCGATGCGTTCCTGGTGGTCGAGGACAAGGAGTTCTTCACCCACGACGGCATCAACGTGCGCAGTCTCGTGCGGGCCACGTTGTCGAACTTCGCGTCCGACGCGCCGCAGCAGGGCGCCTCGACCATCACCATGCAGGTGGTCAAGAACGACTTCCTCGCCGGGCTCGAACGCGACGGTCGCTACAAACTGCTGCAGATCCACTACGCCCGCATGCTCGAGAACGAGATGTCGAAGCAGGACATCATGGCGCGCTACCTCAACACGGTGTTCTTCGGCAACAACGCCTATGGAATCGAAGCTGCCGCCGAGACGTACTTCGGCAAGTCGGCCTTCGACCTCACGTTCATCGAGTCGGCGTTCCTCGCCGGGCTCGTGCGGTCGCCATCGGGGTTCGACCCGATCAACGAACCCGAGCGCAGCCGGGCCCGTTGGCTGCAGGTGCTCGAACGCCTCGCGGACGAAGAGGAGATCACCGAGGCCGAAGCGGAGCGCCTCGCGGAGGAGTTCGTGCTGCCGTCGCGGGTGCGATCGCTGCCCGAGCGGTCGTTCTCTCGCAGCTACTTCACCGAGGCGCTACGTGACTACCTGCTGAACAGGACCGACATTCTCGGCGACACGTACCAGGAGCGGTACAACCAGCTGTTCCGCGGCGGCCTGCGAATCCACACCACGCTCGACGCGAACCTCCAGGGGCTGGCGGTACAGGCTCGCAACGAGTTGCCCGACAATGCGGCCGGCGTCGATGCCGCCATCGTGTCGCTCGATTCGACGTCGGGAGCGGTGCGGGTCATGGTCGGTGGACGTGGATTCGTGGCGAACCAACGCGAGGTCAACATGGCGTTGAGCCCCCGTCAGACCGGCTCGAGCGTGAAGGTGTTCATCCTCGCCGCCGCCGTCCAAGCAGGGGCGCAGGCCAACGACGTGCTCGACGGCACCGCGCCCTGCGTGCTCCCCAACCCGGGCAATGAGGCCGAGCCGTTCGAGATCACTCGAGCGGTGAGTCGTGGCGTGGTGACATTGCAGGAGCACACCACGGCATCGATCAACTGTGCGTACGCCCGGCTGTCACAGATCGTGGGTCTCAACCGGGTCATCGACACGACGTATCGGATGTCGCAGTCGGCGTACCTGTACCGGGATCAGCCCGATCGGGCGCCGCTGATTCCGTTCGGCAGTCTCGCCACGGGCGCCAACGAGATGTCACCGATGGACATGGCGGCGGGCATCCAGACGCTGGCCAACGAGGGCTTGCATCACGACCCCTACTTCGTCGAGTTCATCGACGGCCCCGACGGCGAGCGGATCTTCACGCATCTCGATCCCGGCAGCCAGGTCCTCGATCGCGACGCAGCACTGGCAACCGTCGACATCCTGAAGGGTCCGATCTACGGTGGCGGCACCGGCCGCCGAGCGGCGTTCGACGATGGTCGCCCGGCGTTCGGCAAGACCGGCACCCAGGACGAGAACACCAACGCCTGGTTCGTCGGCGGCACCCGGCAACTGTCCACGGCGGTCTGGGTCGGCGACCCGAATGCGTACACCGAGATGGCGTACAGCGACATTCCCGAGCTCCGGGCTGTCGGTTTTCCGGGAGCAGGGGTGCAGGGCGGTCACTTCCCGTCGGTCATCTGGAAGGCGTTCATGGAGCCCGCACACGCACTCGTGCCGTTCGCCGACTGGGAGCGCCCCGCACCACCGGAGCGGGCCAACGCGCGGCTCGTGCTGCCGGGTGACGAGTGTGTGCTGCGTGTCATCGGCAGCGCTCCCGCCCCGGTCGATCCGGAGCAGGCGCCCGTCGACCCCAACGTGCCTCCCACCGCGGCCCCGCTGGTCGAACAGGAGCCCCCGCCGGTGGATCCCGTGGATCCCGCGGAACCCGTGGATCCAGTCCCAGCCGCGACGATCCCGGTGATCGGGGCGGTGCAGGTGGGCACGACCATTCCGCCCGACAACCTCGACCCGCTGGCGCCGTTGCCGTCGCTGCCGTTGACGGAACGGGTCGGATCGTGTGCAGGTGCCACACTGGTGCTCGATGAATGACACGGCGGACTCCACTCCTGGCGCACCGAGCTCGGTTGCAGAGCTGCTCCTTGCGCTCCAGGCCGTCGACACGCAGGCCGATCAGCTCGCTCATCGCCGTGAGCGCTCGCCGCTGCGCAGCGATCTGACGAGCGCGACGACCGCACTGCGCAGCTGGGAGCAACAGCGGGCGTCGCTGCGATCGCGGATTGACGAACTCGGCGAGTCGATCGAGCAGGCCGAGGAGCGCGGTGCCGCTCTGCTCACCCATCGCCAGCGTCTCGAACAGCAGATGAAGACCGTGATCGCTCCCCGGGAGGCCGAGGCGCTCCAACACGAGATTGCCACGATCAACGCCCAGATCGACGAACTCGACGGGCACGAACTCGAGTACCTCGAAGAACAGTCGACCCTCGACGATCAGCTGTCAGCGCACCTCGGCGACGAGGAGGGCCTGCGCCATCACGTTCGGCTGGCCGACGGTGCACTCGCGGCGGAGATCGGCGACATCGACGCCGAGCTCACGGGACTGGAGGCGCAACGCCTCGAACGCCGTGGACAGCTCTCCGAGGCGTTGCTCGCCACGTACGACCGCAAGCGGGCAGCGCTCGGTGTGGCGGTCGCAGCGCTCGTCGGCCGGCAGTGCCAGGGCTGCCATCTCGAATTGTCGGCGGCCGAGATCGACACGGTCAAGGAAGAAGCTGCGGCGACCGGGGTGACCGACTGCCCCGACTGCGGCCGACTGTTGATCGTCTGACGGCACGGCGACCGGCGTGTTCTTCTGGTTCATCGGCACGGCGATCGTGACGGTCGGGGTGGTCTTCCGAGATCCCCGGTTCGACTATCGACTCCTGATCGTCGGCTCGGTGCTGCCGAACGCAGATGTCTTCTTCGGGGCAGAGCGCCCCCTCCACAGCGTTACCGTGAGCGTGGCGCTGCTCGCCGTGCTGATGATCGCCACCGCCGGCCGCAAGCCGATTCGCAAGATGCTGCTGGGGGTGCCCATCGGGATGATCCTGCACCTCGTGTTCGATGGCGCGTGGAGCGACACCGAGCGGTTCTGGTGGCCGCTGTTCGGTCTGACCAGAGATACCGCGCCGCAGCAGGTGATCTACCGCGGATGGTGGAGCATGGTCTCGGAGGTGATCGGCATCGCGATCGTCGTCTGGTTGTGGCGGCGCAACGATCTGTCCGACGCAGCCCGGCGGAGCGCCTTCGTACACACCGGGCACCTGGACGCGGTACCCGATCGGCTGGGCTGAGCCTTCCGGGAATGCGGCGGCCTGTGCGACACTGCGTTCGTGCTGATCCTCGTGCGTCACGGTCGAACCCAGGCGAACCGTGAAGGACGGTTGCAGGGCCGACTCGACCAGGACCTCGACGATCACGGTCAGCGACAAGCGGTAGCGGTCGCCGCATACGTGCGTGGCCTCGGCGCCGTCGACCACGTCGTTTCGAGTCCGTTGCGGCGAGCAGTCCAGACGGCGTCGGAGTTCGGACTGCCCGTCGAGATCGACGAGCGTTGGTTGGAGTTGGCCTACGGTCAGTACGAGGGGACACCCCAGGCGGACGTCCCGTCGGAGATCTGGACGCGCTGGCGAGATGACCCCGACTTCACCCCGGAGGGCGGCGAGTCACTGGCGGAGCTGGACGTCCGGGTGCGCGCGGCGTGCAGCGATCTCCTCCGGCGGGCGTCGGTCTCGAACGTCGTAGTGGTCAGCCACGTGTCACCGATGAAGGCCGCCGTGGCGTGGGCGCTGGGCGTTGATATCGGCATCTCGTTCAACTGTCACCTCGACCACGCCTCGGTCTGTCGCATTGCGATCCGCGTCGATCGACCCGTCCTGCAGACCTTCAACGAAACCGCCCCTGTCCCGCCGTCGTTGTGAGCGATGCACGCCGTATGTGCGTGCATC
>JBGTCW010000075.1:0-2041 GCA_041748635.1 Ilumatobacteraceae bacterium
TCGCCGGTTGGCCGACATCGAACGGTCGAGGCGTTGCAGCAAGAGGGCGCTCGAGATGGCGACGACCGAGCTGATGAACATGAAGTTGACGATGAGGGCCGACCATCCACCCACATCGCGGATTCCGGCGTCCTCGATCCAATCATCGAGGTCGACGAACAACCCGAACAGCACCAACGTGAGCGCATTCACGGCGAGCGCAATCAACGCTGCTCGCATGCCAAGTATCAGCGCCGCCAGGAGCGGCACCGCGAACAGATAGATGTGCGCAACCGGGCCGACCTCGACGAGGAAGAACAGGCCGACGAGATAGCACAGCCCCAGCAGCGCGACCGCTCGAACGGTGTGCGGCAGTTCCGGCAGCAGGGTGATGGCTGCGATCGCCCCGACGGCCAGCAGGTCGAAGACGACAATGCCGTACAGACCACCCGCTGCGGCCAACGCGATGCTGGGGATGGCGGCGACGACGCCGAACACCAGCACCATTCGCAGGATCATGGTGAGCACAGCCGAGCGATGGCGATGCACCCCCAACAACTCGTCCCCGGGCGGCAACGGCACCACCCACATCGCCAACGCGCGCAGATTCACAATTGCACTCTCGCAGATCGCGGATCCGTGGCGCGTGAGACCGACCTCGCCCACATCGCGTCGGCGCTCACGAGGGCGGGCGGGGCCATCGGCGGCGGGGCGGCCGGCTCGCCATGTGGTTCGCTCGGGTTTCGTATCGTGCACACGCGACGACCAAGGACACGGAGCAGACATGACCCATCAATCGACACCAGCCGGCGCATTGGCGCTCATCCCGATCGGGACCGTTCGCGGGGGACGCGCTGAGCCGATCGACGACGACTGGGGCGCGGTCACGTCCCAGATCGTGCTCGACGAACGATGGCCCGCCGACGCGCTTGCCGGGCTGGAGGCCTTCTCGCACCTCGAGGTGGTGTACGTGTTCGACCAGGTCGACGAGGCGACGATCACCGTCGGCGCACGCCACCCGCGCGGCAACACCGAGTGGCCGAAGGTCGGGATCTTCGCCCAGCGGGCGAAGGGGCGACCGAACCGGCTCGGGGTCACCACGTGCGAGATCGTCGGCGTCGACGCACGCGTCGTCACCGTTTGCGGTCTCGACGCGATCGACGGCACGCCCGTCGTCGACCTCAAGCCGTACATGGTCGAGTTCGCGCCGCGGACCGAAGTCCGACAGCCCGACTGGTCGCACGAGCTGATGCGCAACTACTGGCACACGCCGCCGGTCGCGGCACCGTCCGCCGACGGAACCCTCCGGATCGAGCGACTCACCGACCAGATCGACCTCGCCAGCAACGCGTTCCGCATGATGCACGAGGTGTTCGACGAAGGCGGAACGCCGCTCTCCGACGACTACGTCGCCCGGTTGTTGGCCGACCCTCGGTTCCACGCCTTCGTCGCAGTCGAGGCCGATGAACCCGTCGGATGCATCACCGCTCACGACCTGCCGATGACGCGCCACGAGCGTGACGAGTCGTTCGTGTACGACCTGGCCGTGCCGGATGATCATCGACGTCGCGGCATCGGGCGTCTGCTCGTGGAAGCACTGGTCGCCGACGCCGCACGACGCGGCATCGACGTCGTGTTCGTCCCAGCCGACAACGACGACGACCACGCGCTGGCGTTCTACGCAAGCCTCGGCGGTCGCCCGGCTCCGGTGACGATGTTCGACCTCGGTGCCGAGTGAGGTCTGGGCTCGAAGCAGCCTCGACAACGTCCGCGCCAAGGCGGGTCAAGGGTTCACGCGCGACGGGGGTGCGTACCTGACACCGCTGGGTTGCGTCATGCAACCCAGCTGGCCTACTGTTCGGTCATGACCACCATCGAACGCTCGGCAACAGCCGACTGGCAACCCTCCGCCTGCATCTTGTGCGAGTGCAACTGCGGCATCGAAGTGCGCGTCGCAGCCGACGGCCTCGGCTTCGAACGCGTCCGCGGCGACAAGGCGCATCCGGCCAGCCAGGGCTACACGTGCGAGAAGGCGCTGCGTCTCGATCACTACCAGCGCGGC
>JBGTCW010000076.1:0-2830 GCA_041748635.1 Ilumatobacteraceae bacterium
GTCGGCGTGTGGCGCTGGCCGTTCGACCCGGTCATGCCGGCGCTCGGCGACATGGTCACGGCAGATCGGGCCGCAGCCCGCCTCGTCGGACTCGTCGACGGTCCGCTCGATCTCCAGGTCGGTGCCTACCGACCGATGGAACGCGCCGTGGTTCGTGTATGCGACGCAACCGGCGTCGTCATCTACGTCAAGGTCCTTCCCCCCGCGCAGATCGACCCGCTCGTCGATCGCCACGAGCGACTGCTGGCAGCGGGTCTCCCCGTTCCTCGGGTGCTCGCCGTCGACGAGACGGAGGGTTGGTTGGCCATGGCAGAGATGGCCGGCGACACCCTCCGTCAACGCATCAAGTCCGGGGTGGGTCCCTGGCCGACTCCGCGCGAGTACTGCCACCTGCTGGAGCGTCTGCGCTCGGTGGCGCTCGAGGGTTCCGCTCGCTCGACGAGGACCTCTGACGCGCTGGGTCATGCGGCGATGCTCTCCGTCGTCGCACCCGAGTTCGCCCCTCGCATCGACCGTCTCGTCGAGGCACTCGGACCCGCTGCTGAGCGTTCGAGACGTCGCAGAGCCACCGTCCACGGAGATCTCCACGAAGCCCAATTGATCGTCGACGACGACCAGATCGTCGGACTGCTCGACATCGACGATGCCGGCGTCGGCGATCCGCTCGACGACTACGCCACCATGCTCGGCCACCTCCGGTACCGCGAGACCACGGCCGACGATGACGACCATCGGGCCGGTATCGGTCATTACGTCGATGAGCTCGCGGCCGCATTCCGCCGCGAGATGGACGCCCTCGGCGTCGACGAGTCGGAACTGGCACTCGTCACTGCCGGCGTCCTCGTCGGGCTGGCCACCGGCCCCTACCGCATCCAACACCCCCACTGGCGACGAGACGTCGATCGGCTGCTGTCGTGCGCCGAACGGCACGTCGCGAACGCGACCGGCGCATCGACCCGCTCGATGAGAGAAGTCTCAGCGTCGCTTCACGATCACCACACCCCCGTGTGCGAGAACTGACAACACCAAACGCACACCCCCAAAAGGAGCAATGACATGACCAAGACACGCATCAACTGGAAGGTCGCCGCCATCAGCGGATCGCTGATCGGTGTTGGCCTCGGCGGGTTCACCCTCGCTTCGGCCAACGACCCGCTCGTGCTGCCCGACGGGATCGTGCTGGAACAGCCGGGTTCGGTCGGCGGCGATCCTTCGCCTGCTGACGCCTCGGTGTCGAACCCCGACTCCCGCGACGACGTGGACAGCCCCAACACGCCGAACAGCCCGGACTCGATCGACAGCGGTGACTCGCCGAACAGCCCGGCGTCGGTGGCCTCGCTCGACAGCGGTGACTCGCCGAACAGCCCGGACTCGCCGGCCTCGCCCGCCTCGATCGACTCGCCGGACTCGATCGACACTCCGGCACCAACACCCGCAGTTGCCCCGGCCCCGGCGCCCGCAGCTCCTCCCGCGCCGGTCGCGGCTGACAGCCCGATCTCGCCGAACAGCCCAGCGTCGGTGGCCAGCGCCGGTTCGGTCGGCAGCGCCGGTTCGAGCTGACACCAAACACCCCCCACACAGCAACGGAGCCCGGGGCACATGCCCCGGGCTCCGTTCGCGTTCGTTCACATTCGGGTGGCCGGTTGTCCCGGCCGGCGTTTCACCAGCGGTAGTGGGCGAACGCCTTGTTGGACTCGGCCATCTTCTGGATGTCGTCGCGCTTCTTCATCGCTGCGCCCAGACCGTTGGCGGCGTCCATCAACTCGTTGGCGAGGCACTCGGCCATCGTCTTTTCGCGCCGGGCGCGTGAGTAGTCGACAACCCACCGGATCGCCAGGGTGGTCGAGCGACGAGCGCCGACCTCGACGGGGACCTGATAGGTCGCACCACCGACGCGGCGACTGCGCACTTCGAGCGGCGGCTTGACGTTCTCGATCGCCCGCTTGACGGTATCGATGGCCAGGTCGTCGCCCTCGAGGCGCGACTGGATGATCTCCATCGCGTCGTAGACGATCTTCTCGGCGACGGTGCGCTTGCCGTGCAGCATCACCTTGTTGGTGATCTGCGTGACGAGCACCGACTTGTGGATGGGATCCGCGACGAGGGCGCGGCGGGGAGCAGGCCCTGTACGAGGCATCTCGGGTCACTTCTCCTTCTTCGCGCCGTAGCGGCTGCGG
This sequence comes from Ilumatobacteraceae bacterium, assembly GCA_041748635.1. Taxonomy (GTDB): domain Bacteria; phylum Actinomycetota; class Acidimicrobiia; order Acidimicrobiales; family Ilumatobacteraceae; genus Sva-07. The sequence goes on from JBGTCW010000076.1 coordinate 2,178, forward strand.
GCCTGCTTACGGTTCTTCACCCCGACGGCGTCGAGCGCACCGCGGATGATCTTGTAGCGCACACCCGGCAGGTCGCGGACACGTCCGCCGCGCACGAGCACGATCGAGTGTTCCTGCAGGTTATGCCCTTCGCCCCCGATGTAGGCGATCACCTCGAAACCGTTCGTCAGGCGCACCTTGGCGACTTTCCGGAGCGCGGAGTTCGGCTTCTTGGGCGTCCGGGTCATCACCTGGAGGCACACGCCGCGCCGCTGCGGACACTTCGCGAGCGCCGGGGACTTCGATTTGTCCACGGGCTTCTTGCGGCCGTGATTGACGAGCTGGTTGATGGTGGGCATGAGGATGGATTTGGAAATGGATGCTTCGTGGAGACGCGCCGCCCTGTCTTGGGGAGGCTGCGCTGAGACCCGGCATTGTCCTGCGACAATGACCGGAGCCGGTCTCGGTTCCCGATCTCTCCACCGCGACATGCTTTCAGGATGCGGCGGATTCCGGTTCGGGGAGCGCGAAATATAGTCAGTGCCTATCGGGAAGCAAGCCCTATTCTTCAAAAAGTTTCATTCCCTGGGACCGCTTCATTTTCAGGCTTTTGGAAGCCTTTCCGCCCTCTATCAACCATTCCCTCCGTTGTGGAAATAATGACACGAGCGAAT
>JBGTCW010000077.1:0-2443 GCA_041748635.1 Ilumatobacteraceae bacterium
CGGAACAGCTCGGTGTTGGCGCAGGCCTCGCCCGGGGGATCGATCGCGGCCTCGTTCCAGCCGATCCACAGGTGTCCCCACGGCATCACGACGTCGTCGCTCTCGATCTGGGTCGCTGCGGGAAGCACGATGTCGGCGTAGCGGGCCGTGTCGGTGAGGAACTGCTCGTGCACGACGGTGAAGAGGTCGTCTCGTTCGAGGCCTCGGCGGATGAGCTCGGCCTGGGGCACCGTCACCAGTGGGTTGCAGTTCCAGTTGATCAGCGCGTGAACAGCGGGACCCGCCGACTCGCCGGCATGCGGCGAGGTGAGGATCTCGCCGAGGCGGCTCATGTTCAGTGTGCGCGGCTCTGGTCGGCCGTCGGCGCGTTCGAGATCGGGCCGGAGCAGGGCCACGCCGTCGACGAGCTCGTCGCTGTAGGAGCCCACGCTCTTCGCGATGCCGCCACCGCGTTCCGCCCACGCGCCGGTGAGGGCCGGGAGACACGCGAGCGTGCGGTAGAACATCGCGCCGTTCTCGTGGTGTTCGGCACCGATCAGGGTGCGAATCCCGGCCGGTCGGACGGTCGCGTAGTCGATGGCCAACTGTTCGATGACAGCAGCGTCGACCCCGGTTGCCGCAGCCGCGCGCTCGGGTGTCCAGTCGGCAACGGCTGCGCTGAGTTCGTCGAAGCCGGTCGTGTGTTCGGCGATCCAGGCGTCGTTCGTGAGTCCGTCGCGAATGATGACGTGCATCATCGCCAGCATCATGGCGATGTCGGTACCGGGCAGCGGTTGGATGAACCGATCGCCACGCGCCTCGTCGATGGCGTCGGCGGTCAGCGTGCGGATCGGGTCGATCACCACCAGGCGAGCTCCGCGTCCGATGGCGCGTTCGATCGTGGGCCACAGATGTCGGTTGGTCAACTTGGTGTTCGTCGCCCACAGCACGATGAGCTGGGAATGTTCGAGCTCGAGGGCGTCCATGCCGCGCCCCGAACCGTTCGTCATGCGCATGCCGTGGCCGACGGTCGGTCCGCAGATCGCCCGTTCGAGCTTCGATGCGCCCATGTGCCCGAAGAACCGGGCGTTGATCCCCATCATCGACAGCAGGCTCTGGTTGCCGGCGTCCGAGAACGGCAACACGGCCTCGGCGCCGTGGGTGTCGATCACGTCGTGCAGGCGCCGCGCGATCTCGCCGAGTGCGTCGTCCCAAGTGATCTGCTCGAACTCGCCCGACCCCTTTGGCCCGACGCGGCGCAGGGGATACAAGATTCGGTCGGGCGAGTACACGCGGTCGAGGAAGCGGTTCACCTTGGGACACAGCTCACCGGCGGAGTACGGATGATCGGGGCGACCGCGGAGCTTCACGGCGACGGGCGAGGGACCGGTGTCGTCAACGGTCACCGTCCAACCACAGGTGTCGGGGCAATCATGGTGACAGGTTCCATGGACGGTTCGGGTGCCGGCGGTGTCGGTGGTCATGGTGCTCATCGCTCGATGATCTCTCGGAGGTGCGGCCACGCAGCGGCGAAGCCGAAGTGCAGGGGGAGTTGTTCGACCGAGTCGGGCGTGAACCACTCGACCTCGTCGGTCTCGAAGTTCATCGATGCTCCGAATGGCTCGTCGACCTCGACGACCACGGTGGTGTACCGCCAGTCGTTGGCGGGTTCGAACACGTACTGACCGAGCAGGCGGGGCGTGCCCGTGGGAGCACCGACCTCCTCGGTGGCCTCACGCAGGGCCCCTTCGTAGGGGGTTTCGCCGAGATCGAGGGCACCGCCGGCACACGACCAGTTGCCGCCCTCGTGCGCCATCGCCGAACGCTTCTGGAGCATCACCAAGGGTTCGCCGTGGGTGTCGCGGACGACGAACACCACACCGGCGGCTCCGAAAACACCCCAGCGGACGTGGCCGTCGCTGCACTGCATGAACCCGTCACCCGTCCGTCGCTCCATCACGACGCTCACCCTAGGTCTCTCGCAGTCCCCCGCGCCCAGGTCTTTGGGGACCGCGGCGGTCCCCCGCGGCCAGGGCATCGGGGACCGCGAGTGGGAAGCAATGCGGGGCGCGCGGGGTTGCTCTGCATCGTGAGCAGCAACGACACCGACACCGAGGCGTTCGATCTGATCATTGTCGGGAGCGGATCGGGCAACTCGATTCCGTCGTACCTCGACGACTGGAAGATCGCGCTTGTCGAACGAGACGTGTTCGGTGGTACGTGCCTCAATCGCGGGTGCATCCCGTCGAAGATGTTCGTCTATCCCGCCGATGTCGCCGTCGCTGCGCAGACGTCGGCGAAGCTCGGCATCGACACAGCGTTCAACGGTGCGAACTGGTCGGCCATCCGCGATCGGGTGTTCGGTCTGATCGATCCGATCGCATCGAGCGGACGCGACTACCGAGCGAGCGGCACCCCGAACGTCACGCTGATCGAGGGCACCGCCGGGTTCCTCGACGAACGC
>JBGTCW010000078.1:0-4372 GCA_041748635.1 Ilumatobacteraceae bacterium
CACCCGCTCGCTGACGTCGGCGAACAGGTCACGTTCGCCGTCGTCGGACGGGATCGGCCCGACGAGCGATCGGGCGAGGATCCAGTCCTCCCACGGGTACGCCGCCGTCAGCTCGTCCTCGTCGAACCCGAAACCCCACCATGCGGCGGCGGGGTCGATCTGAGTGGCGTGAGCACGCAGTGCGTTGCGCCGGACGTGGCCGTAGCCCGTGATGTCGATGCGCGTCGTGATGCGGTGATCCTGCGACGGTCGGTCGAGCCATTCCTGCTCGAACGGCGACTCGCCGGTCGTGCGGATCATCAGATCGTGGAGGGCCAGAATCCGGCTCTTCGCCCACACCGAGTAGTACAGCTTCGACGGAGCGAACGGATCGCCGAGTTCGGGATACCAGTCGGGATCGCCGGCGCGCTCGAAGGCGAGTACCGAGATGTCGTGGACGCGAAGATGGTCGGGGTGCGGGTACCCGCTCTGGTCGTCGGCGTAGGTGATGATCACCTGAGGGCGTTCTCGCCGGATGATGGCCACCAGGCGCCCAGTGGCCTCGTCGATGTCGGCCTGGTGGAAGCAGTCGGGATGGTTGTTCGGTTCGGTGTCGGCCATGCCCGAGTCGCGGTAGCCGAGCATCTCCACCACGTCGAAGCCGATGACCTCGGCTGCTGCCGCCAATTCGCTGGCGCGCATCGACGCGACCTTGGCCCTCTCGGCCTCTGGCGTCAGGTCGTGGAACGGTTGACCTGGTTCACGCAGCGCCGGATTCTGCAGGTCGCCCTCTTCGCCTCCGGTGCAACACACCAGGATCGTGTGCACTCCTTGGTCGTGGTAGAGCGCCAGAGTCGGCGCGCCCTTCGACGCTTCGTCGTCGGGGTGAGCGTGCACGGTGAGCAACGCAAGTCGTTCAGTCACGATGCGCAGACTACCGGTGAGCGCTCGTGGCAAGTCCGGCCAAGCGCCTACGATCCGACGCGTGCATCGTGCGACGGCGGGTTTCTACGTGGCGACCATCACGGCACTGGCAGCCCTCGTCGGGTGCGACACGGGCGACGGCAAGGAACTCCAGCCCTACGATCCGGCCGATTTTCCCACCACGACGGTGGCGACCACTGCGCCGGCATCGTTCGAGGGCACGTTCCCGACCGATCCGAGCCTCGAAGCGTTCACGATCGCCGCACCGTGGCCTGACGGGGGTGCCATCGATGCCCGCCACACCTGCGATGACCTCGACATCTCGCCGGCGCTCAGCTGGGGTGCGGTCCCGGACGGCACCGTCGAGATCGCCATCGCGATGGTCGACGACTCGGCCGTGAGCGATGGGCAACCGTTCGTGCACTGGGTGATCGGGGGCCTCGACCCCGGCGAAATCGCGCTCGTCGAGGCCGATGTGCCCGCCGGAGCCGTGCAGGGCCTCAATTTCTTCGGTGACGTCGGCTACGGCGGACCCTGCCCGCCGCCCGGTGGCGGCCCTCATTCGTACCGCATCACGGCATACGCGCTCAACCAGCAGCTCGAACTTGCCGATGGACTTCCCGCAACCGAGTTCTTGGCCACCATCGCTACGCTCTCCATCGCGTCCACGGACGTGATCGGGGTCTACCAGCGGTGATATTCAGGCCCGGAACGGTCACTACGGTTGCATCGAGCGGACAAGGAGCAGGCGTGCCGGACGGCGACAAGGACAACGGGCAGCTGGCAAGAGCCGGCGTGCGCGCGTGGCCGCCGCCCGGAAGCGCCGTCCTGCGCTTCGCCCAGCGCGAACTCCTCGACGCCGACGGCACGGCGATCATCATCATCGGCTTCGATGGATCGATCAAGACCGTGAACGACTCGGCCCTGCATCTGCTCGGCGCCCGATCGCTCGAAGCGTTGGCGCCCGGATTCCCGTCCCACGTCATGCTCCGATCGCTGCTCGACCACGCACCGCGCCAGCTGGTCTCGGGCGGAACCGACGGCACCTGGCAGGGCGACATCGACCACGTCGACTGCTTCGGCGAGTCGCTCGTCCTTCGTGCCACCGTCGCTGCGCAACGTGACGACACCGTCGAGGGTGGTGGCTTCATCGGGCTGATTGCGCACGATGTCACGCGAGCACGCGACGAAGCGGCGCGGCTGCGTCACCGAGCGACCCACGACCCGCTGACCGGACTCGCGAACAGACGCCGGATCCTGTCGAGCCTCGCCCAATCGATCTCCGCACAACGGACTCGTCCTGGCCACGTCGCAGCGATCTTCATCGACGTCGACCGGCTGAAGTACGTCAACGACGCGCTCGGCCACCCAGTCGGCGACCGCCTGCTCGTCTCGGCCGCTCGACGCCTCGCCGACAGCGTGCGCCCCGAGGATCAGGTGGCACGCATCGGTGGCGACGAGTTCCTCGTGGTCTGCGCCGACGTGCCCGACGCCGCAACCGCACTCGAGCTGGCGGAACGCATGCGCCGGGCGCTCACCGGACGTCTCCGCCTACGCGAGCTCGACCTCGACTTCTCGGTGAGCATCGGTGTGGCGGTCAGCGATCACGAGATCCTGGCCATGGCCGACGACGCCGCCGCCGAGACGCTGATCGGCAATGCCGACACTGCGATGTACGACGCCAAGGGTTCCGGGCGGACGCGGTGCGTGCTGTTCACGGCCGAGATGCGCGCCGCTGCACGAGAGCGCACCACGTTGGGCACCGAGCTCGGACGAGCGATCACCGACAAGCAACTGACGATCGAGTTCCAGCCGTTGTTCTCCACGATCGACCGGCGCACCATCGGCGCCGAGGCCCTCGTACGTTGGCGACACCCCACGCGCGGGCAGATGGAACCAGCGTCGTTCATCCACATCGCCGAGGAATCGGGAACGATCGGGAGGCTCGGTGAGTTCGTGCTCGAACAGGCCCTCGCCGAGTCGAGGAAGTGGCTCGACCACGACGTCGTAGGCGACGACTTCTCGGTGCACGTGAACGTCTCGATGGTGCAGTTGGCGAGCCCGACGTTCGTGAACCAGGTGCAGTCGATGCTTCGACTGCACGAACTCGTTCCCGAGCGGCTCGTGCTCGAGGCTCGCGAGACCGCCCTCCTCGGCCGGAACCCGGACGTCGACCGCACCGTTCGCGCCTTGCGTCGCGCTGGTGTCCAGATCGCCATCGACAACTTCGGCACCGGCGCCAACGCCCTGTCGCTCCTGACCGATGTGGGCGCCGACATCTTGAAGCTCGACGGCACGCTCGCGCTGCCGTCGGGATCGACCGACTCCGACTCGAGGATCGTCCGGGCAGTCGTGCTGCTCGCCCATTCGCTCGGCATGCGCGTCGTCGCCGAGCGGGTCAGTGGGACCGATCAGCTGCAGCGGCTCCGTTCGGCGGGCTGTGACCACGTGCAGGGCTACCTGCTCGGCGCTCCGGGCCCGCCCGAAGATCTCCCTCGAGCGACCACGTACTGAGCCCGCGGGCGACTCCGTCGAGCGCTGCGCTCGACGTCACCTGACCGGGGCGACTCGGTACCCTGGAGCCGTGCCGCTGCCACCCCCTCCGCCGCCGGATTCGCGTCGCACGGATGCGTCGGGCGTCGGTCCCGTTCCGCCGGCCCCCGTTCCTGGCACCGCCGGAGTGATGACCTGCGACCGCCAACCCGACCGCGTCGCTGGACGGCGATGCACCCGCTGCGGCCGGCCCGCCTGCGATTCATGCCTCGTGCAGGCCGCCGTCGGGAGTCACTGTCCCGACTGCGCCAAGGCCGGGCGTGCGGACGTTCGCACCCGGGCGCGGTTCTGGTCCGCTCGACAACCCGTGCTTGTCACGATGTCGCTCATCGCCATCAACGTTGCGGTTTTCGTCCTGGTCCTCCTGATCACCCGTGAGCCGAGCGCGCTCACCGGCGGCGTGACCGACATGCACCTCCGGCTGGGATTGAGCAAGGACGTCCTCGTCCAACCCGTGGCGTGGCAGAGCGACGATGGCGGAGTGTTCGTGACCCAGCCCGACGGTTGGTATCGCCTCGTGACGTCCGGATTCCTGCACTTCGGCATCATCCACATCGCGTTCAACATGTACTTCCTGTACGTGCTCGGACCGATGCTCGAGCCGGCGCTCGGCCGCGTGAACTTCCTGTTGTTGTACATGGCATCGCTGCTCGGCGGCTCGCTCGGCGTGATCCTGCTCGACAGCGGCGGGATCACCGCTGGAGCGTCTGGCGCCGTGTTCGGGCTCCTCGCAGCGGCCACGGTGGGGCTGTGGCGCCGCGGCGTCAATCCGTTCACGACCGGGATCGGCACCACCCTCATCCTGAATCTGTTCATCACGTTCGCCATCCCGGGCATCTCGATCGGCGGGCACCTCGGCGGTGCCGTCGCCGGCGCACTCTGCGGAGCCGTGATGCTCGCCCCGGCGCACCGCCGC
>JBGTCW010000079.1:0-1760 GCA_041748635.1 Ilumatobacteraceae bacterium
CGGGGGCCCGAGGTGCCCGAGGGCGCGCGCTACGAGCGGCGCCTCGACCTGACCACCGGTGTCGTGCACGTCTCGTGCACCGACGACGACGGCGGCGTCGAGCGCACCGTGCTCGTCAGCCACCGGCACCAGGTGGTGCTCATCAGCGAGCGGCGTCACGGGTGGGCGGTCGCCCCGGTGGCCATCTCGCTGACGACGCCGCACAACACCGTGACGTCGCCGATCAGCGGTGGCCTGGTGCTCGAGGGGTCGGTCGTCCCGCCCAAGGACGCTGACGAGGGCGACGTCCACCCCCGCTTCGCCGTGGCGCTGGTCGCCGGAGGGGGCGAGGTGCGACTCGATCAAGGTGTCGTCGTCATCGAGGACCCGCACGAGGTGCAGATCCGCGTGGCGGCTACGACCGATGTTCGCAGCCACGACCTCGTCGACGACATCGTGGACATTCTCGACGCGGCGCCTGGCGCGACGCAGATCCTGGCCGACCACGAGGCCGACGAGCCACCGCTGCGCTCGCAGGTGCGCCTGCGCATCGGCGCCGACGACGACGGGCTCGCCGACCGGGTGGTGGATGAGTTCGAGATGGCGCGCCACCTGCTGGTCAGCTCGTCGCGGGCACCCTCGCTGCCCGCCAACTCACAAGGCGTGTGGAACCGCGACGTGACGCCGCTGTGGAACAGCGCCTACACGATCAACATCAACTTCCAGATGGCGCACTGGGCCGCCGGCCCGCTCGGTCTGGACGCCAGCGCCGAGCCGGTGCTGGCGTGGCTCGAGCAGTCCGTCGCACCCGGCACCGACGCGGCCCGGTCGATCTACGACTGCGGCGGCTGGACGCTGCACCACATGTCCGATCTGTACGGCTACGCCCAGCCCCGGCGCGGGCGGTGGAGCGTGTGGCCCATGGGCGCCTCCTGGTTGTGCTCGCAGCTGTGGGATCACGCCCGGTTCAGCGACGATGCCGATGTCGCCCGGCGAACGCAGGTCCTGTTGGCGGGCGCCGCCCGCTTCATCGTCGACTTCCTTGCCGAGGTGCCTGATGGCCGGCCCGCTGCGGGTCGCCTGGTGCCGGTGCCCTCGCACTCACCGGAGAACGCCTACCTGCTCGACGGCGAGGAGCGACACCTCGGCTACGGGGCGACGATGGACAACCAGATCTGCCGCCAGGTGCTGGCCGACCACCTCGAGGCTGCTGCTCGTCTCGGCTCGATCGATCCCCAGCTCGACCATGCCGTCGGCGAAAGCGTCGGCCGCCTGCCGCCGACGGTCGTGAGCCGACGAACCGGCGGTGTGCAGGAGTGGATCGACGACGTCGAGGAGGCCGATCCGGCGCACCGCCACGTCTCACACCTGTGGGGTCTGTTCCCCGCCGACCAGATCGACCCCATCGCCACCCCCGAACTCGCCGCCGCCGCTGCGGTCACGCTCGAGCGGCGGACTGCGGCGCGACGAGCCATCGATGAGGGCGACGAGTTCCGAGCGATCCTCGAGAGCGCGGCGTGGGCCCACATCTGGCTGGCGTGCTTCGGGGCGCGCCTCGGGGACGGCGACCGAGCCCTCGACAACCTGCGGGTCTGCCTCGACCGGTTCACCTGTCCGAACGGCTTCATCCTCTCCCACCACGTCGCCCAGGTCGGCGACGCCCACGCGTTCCCCGTGGCCGTGCTCGAGCTGCTGGTGCAGTCGCACCGGAACGAGGTCCGACTGCTACCGGCGCTGCCGAGCGCGTGGACGAGCGGCGAGGTGCGCGGCGTGCGAGCACG
>JBGTCW010000080.1:0-3528 GCA_041748635.1 Ilumatobacteraceae bacterium
GCGGTCGTCGTGCTCGTTGTTGCGGTCGTGACTCCCGCACGGCTCGTCGCACCTGCGGGGATCACGATGGTGTCGCCGGGGTGGATGACGCTGTCGAGCTCCATCGAGTTCGCCCGCAGCAGCGTCGACAGCCTGACGCCGTGGCGCCATGCGAGGCCGGCGAGACTGTCGCCGTCGCGGACGGTGATCGTCGTCTCGACGCTCGTGCGCTCGGCCGATCCGTCAGTCGCGGGCGCCGCTGAAGCTGCACCTCCGAGGAGGGGGACCGTCGTGGCGAGGGCCACGCAGGTGGACAAGATGAGTCGTGTGGTTCGATTCATGCAAGAGCCATCGGCCGGTCACGCGGCGACCTTGACGGAAACTTGACGAAATCGCGCGAATTTCTTGACGGAGTGGACTACTTCTTCTTCGCTTCCTTGGCGAGCCGCTTGGCTGCACGGCCGATCGGTTCGAGGTGGCGGTGATCGAGATCACCGATCTCGGCGCCGTTCTCGAACAGCACTCGGTATCGCTGCCAGTTGAAGCCGTTGGCGAGGATGACCTTGCCCTCGGTGCCGAGCGGCACCCCGTGCACCTCGACGGTCGTTCGAACCCTGTCGTTCATCCGCAGATCGATCTGGTCGGGATGCGGGGTGGCGAGCGCGTGGGGCTTCCAGAATTCCATCGCCCGACATTCTGCCGCGTCCCCGCGCGAACGCGCGACTCAGATCGCGTTGCGACCGAGCGCCTCGTTCAGATTCCGGGGGCCACCGATACACTCGGACGCCTGTGAAGAGTTCCGTGGAGACCCTCGAGGGCAACAAAGTCAAGCTGTACGTCGAAGTCGAAGAGGCGGAGTTCGATCACGACATCGACCGGGCCTTCAAGCTGATCGCCAAGGAGGTGAACCTTCCCGGGTTCCGCGCCGGTAAGGCGCCCCGGAAGGTCCTCGAAGCCCGTATCGGGGTCGGTGCCGCCCGCGAGCAGGCGCTGCGCGATGCGGTTCCTCAGTACCTCGCCAAGGCGGTCCGGGAGCATCAAGTCGACCTGATCGCCACCCCCGAGGTCGAGATCACCGACGGTGCCGAATCGGGCCCGGTCGAGTTCGACGCCACCTGCGAAGTGCGGCCCACGATCGCGCTCGAGGGCTACGGCGAACTCGTCGTCGAACTGCCCACACTCACCGTGACCGACGACGACCTCGATCAGCTCCACCTCGCCGAGTTGAAGCGCACGGCAACGCTGGCGGACGTCGACCGACCGGCGGAGGTCGGCGACTTCCTCACGATCGATCTCGCAGCGACCCGCAACGGCGACGAGCTGTCGGGCCTGAACACCGAGGACTTCTCCTACGAGCTCGGCCAAGGTTGGATCACCGAGGACTTCGACGAGCACCTCACCGGTGCTGCGGCGGGCGACGAGATCGCTTTCACCTCCACGCCCAAGGGCCTCGACGATCCGGCCGACTTCGTCGTCAAGGTGACTGCTGTGCAGACCTCGATCATTCCGGAACTCACCGACGACTGGGTGTCCGACAACATCGGCGAGTTCGACACGGTCGACGAGTGGGACGCCAGCCTCCGCGAGTCGCAGGCCGATCAGAAGTTGAGCGCCGCCCGCCAGAGCGTGGTCAGGAAGATGAACGAGGCACTCGCAGCGCTGGTCACCGACGAGGTTCCCGACGCCATGGTCGACGCTGATCTCAACCAGCGTGTGCAGGCCATGGTCCAGCAATTCCAGGCGCAAGGCATCGACCTCGGCCAGTGGCTCGCTGCGACGGGGCAGGGTCCCGACGAATTCATCGAGTCGATGCGCGGCGCGTCCGTCGAGGCCGTCAAGGTCGACCTCGCATTGCGAGCCGTGGCCGACGCCGAATCGATCGATGCCGAGCCGAACGATTTCGAGGCCGAGTACGCCCGCATGGCCATGCAGTACGGCCAGAAGGCCAAGGACATCCGCAGGGCGTACGAGCAGAACGAGGCCGTTCCCGAACTGGCCGCCCAGATCCGCAAGTCGAAGGCCTTCGACTGGCTGCTGCACAACATCGGCTTCGTCGACCCCGATGGCGACTCGATCGACCGTGACACACTGCTCGGCCACGATCACGACCACGATGACCACGACCACGATGATCACGACGGCGATGATCACGACGGCGCCCAGGGGGCAGCCGATGTGCGCTCCGCTGCGGCAGCGGTGATCGCCGCCACCGACGCGGCCGCCGCCGCGCCGAACGCCGACGACAGCGAAGATCCCGATCAGCCGGGCGAGCAGCCCGGCACCGACGACAGCGACGAGGAGACGTCATGAATCTCGATGCGGTGAATTATCTCGTTCCGAACGTCGTCGAACAGACGAGTCGCGGCGAGCGTGCCTACGACCTCTACAGCCGGATGCTGAAGGACAACATCATCTTCCTGCAGACCCCGGTCGACGACCAGATCGCCAGCTTGCTGTGCGCCCAGTTGATCCACCTCGAGTCGGAGAACCCCGACAAGGACATCAACATCTACATCAACAGCCCGGGCGGCGACATCACAGCGCTGTTCGCGATCTACGACACGATGCAGTTCATCAAGAACGACATCGCCACGATCTGTCTGGGCCAAGCAGCGTCGGCCGCAGCGGTGTTGCTCGCGGCCGGCACGAAGGGCAAGCGGCTCGCGCTGCCTCACAGCCGCATCCTGCTCCACCAGCCGAGCGGGCAGGTCGGCTACGGCCAGGTGACCGATCTCGAACTGGCGGCCAAGGAGATCATGCGGATGCGTGACCTGCTCGATGGCATCCTCGCCGACCACACGGGCCAGCCGATCGACCGGATCCACCGCGACACCGACCGAGATTTCGTCATGGAAGCAGACGAGGCGCTGGAGTATGGCATCATCGACAGGGTGATCTCCTCCCGCGAGACGGTCGACCGCACCGGTCCGATTCGCTGAACGGGGTGAGGTCGGTCCGCCGCGTCGGGCGGGTCCACGATTCGTGAACGTGGACGCGCCAGACTGACGGGCTCCAAGGGGGCCGACAGGTGACGTCGGCCTCGGATGAAGATCGCGCGATCGAGCACGAAGGGGTACCGCAAAGTGGCGAAATTCGGGGACACGGGCGAACTGTTGAAATGCTCGTTCTGCGGCAAGTCGCAGAAGCAGGTGAAGAAGCTCATCGCCGGCCCAGGCGTGTACATCTGCGACGAGTGCATCGATCTGTGCAACGAGATCATCGAAGAAGAGCTCACCGAAACTGCCGAACTCAGCTTCGACAGCCTGCCCAACCCGCGTGAGGTCCGCGCGTTCCTCGACGACTACGTGGTCGGCCAGGACGCGGCGAAGAAGATCCTCTCGGTGGCGGTCTACAACCACTATCGACGCATCCAGCATCAGAGCCAGGCGACCACGGTCGGTCGACGCGACGAGGTCGAACTCGCCAAGTCGAACATCTTGCTGCTCGGCCCGACCGGTTGCGGCAAGACCCACCTGGCGCAGACGCTCGCCCGTCAGCTCAACGTGCCGTTTGCCGTCGCCGACGCCACGGCGCTCACCGAGGCGGGCT
>JBGTCW010000081.1:0-4520 GCA_041748635.1 Ilumatobacteraceae bacterium
TCGGCGCTGCCGTCCAACCGCCTCGGCAGCGGCCGACTCTGCTGCCAGTGCGGCGCGACGATGCCCGTCGAGCGCAGCCGCCCGCTGGTCGAACTGTTCCAGTACACGCAGGCGATCGGCCGCGTCGGAGTGGAACGCCATCACCGCCGCGAGGTCGTCGCCGTACTTGCGACGGAGATTCTTCAGTGTCTGGCGACGCTCGCGGATCTCGGTCAGCCGCTCTGGTGCCTCGTCGATCGTCTCACCGTCGGTGCGGATCACCGCAACGAGATCGTCGAGTTCGGCGAGCAGTCCGCGCAGTCGGGCGACATGCTCCGCGAACCGTGCTCGACCATCGAGAGCGCCGAGCGCAGACGACAGCGCGTCGCGTGCTCCCTCATCGTCGGCGAGGGCCGTGACGGCTGCTGCTGCCGCCTCACGGTGGGCAACCGCGTCGGCCAGGACGGTCTCCTCGCTGTCGAGGACGCGGTCCTCGTCGGGATCGTCCACCGCTCCGGCGTCGAGTTCGTCGACCTGGAACCGCAACAGATCGATCTCGCGCGCACGCGCCCGGTCGTCACCGCCCAAGGCCGCCAGCTCCGCATCGATCTCGGTGAGCCTCGCCCGAGCGGAGCGCAGCGGACCGAGGTCGACGTCGCCGTACTCGTCGAGCGCAGCGCGCTGTGTCGCCGTCGACAGCAACGACTGATGCGCATGCTGACCGTGGAGATCGACGATGTCCGCTGCGATCTCGCCGAGCGACGCGACGGTTGCAAGGCGGCCGTCGACGTACGCCCGCGACCGGCCCTCGGCGGGAACCACCCGCGTGAGCACTCGCTCCACGCCGTCGGTGGTCACGAATCGCCCGTCGATGCGCGCCTCCGCCGCTCCGCGTCGAACCATCGCGCTGTCGGCTCGTCCACCGACGAGCAGCTCGATCGCCTCGACCAGCATCGTCTTTCCGGCTCCGGTCTCGCCGGTGACCGCCGTGAGACCGGGCCCGAATGTCAACTCGACGCGCTCGATGACGCCGAGATTCTCGATGTGGAGTTCGCTCAGCACGCCATCGATCCGATTTCGTTCACGCGTTCAACGGTCGGCGAGACCGAACTTGGCCTTCAGGATCTGGTGGTACTGCTCGTCGCCGAACCTGACGAAGTTCGCCGTCGATTCCGATGGCGTGCAGGCAACGACGTCGCCGTCGTCGAGCGGTGCCACCGGTTGACCGTCGAGGACGAGCGACGCGAGTCGATGCCCCGACACCTCGATCTCGATCGTCTCCGATGGGTCGAGCACCAACGTTCGGTCGAACAGCATGTGCGGCGACACCGGCGTGAGCAGCATCGCCCGATGGCGAGGTGAGACGACAGGACCGCGCGCCGACAGCGAGTACGCCGTCGATCCGGTCGGCGTCGCCACGATGAGCCCGTCGGCGGCGTAGTAGGTGAAGGGTTCGCCGTCGATGCGCGCCAGGAGCCGCACGGTGTGCCCGGACTCGGCCTTCTCGACGACGGCTTCGTTCAGCGCACGCCCGACGACGATGCCGTTGATGGCGACATCGAGCATCATCCGCTGATCGATCTTCCACTCTCCCGAGATTGATCCGGCCACGAATCGGTCGAGTGACTCCGTGAGACGGTCGGGCTCGACCTGGGTGAGATAGCCGAGCGAGCCGAGGTTGACCCCGAGCACCGGCACCGAGGCCCCTTCGAGCAGCCGAATGCTGCGCAGGATCGTCCCGTCGCCGCCGAGGCTGAGCACCAGATCGGCCTCGGCGATCGGACGGACGCTCGCGCACGCGTTCAGGTCGAGGGCCTCCGCGTCGTCGACCGGCATCCAGAACACCACATCGTGCTCGACACACCACTGTGCGGCTTGTTCGGCGAGCGCCCGCGCAGTCGATTGCTCATGGTGGGCGACCACGGCCAGGCTGGTCACGCCGACTCCTCGATGTGGCCCGCGATGTCGCGAACGGAGGTCACTGCGTGGACGAGGAACTCCCGGTTGCCGTCAGCGCCGGTGATCGGAGAATCGGTCCAGCCGATCACCTCACATCGAGCCGCCTCGAGCGCCCCGCCGATCTCTGATCGAACCCGGTCGTGGATCGCCGGATCGGAGATGATCCCGCGCCCACGGTCAACCTCCTGGCGACCTGCCTCGAACTGGGGTTTGACGAGCAGGACCATCGGAGACCCAGGTTGGCACAGCCCCACCAGTGTGGGGATCACCAGCGACAGCGAGATGAACGACAAATCACCCACGATGAGTTCGACAGGTCCACCGATCCGATCGACGTCGGTGAAGCGAACGTTCTGGCGCTCGATGTTGACGACTCGGGGGTCCGACCGGAGACGTTCGTGAAGTTGACCGTGGCCGACATCGAGTGCGACCACCTGTACAGCGCCTCGCTGGAGGAGACAGTCGGTGAATCCACCGGTCGAGGCACCGACGTCGAGTGCACGGCAACCGCTCACATCGATCGCGAAGGCGTCGAGGGCGTGGTCGAGCTTCTCCGCACCACGGCCCACGAATCGCCGCGGCGGGCCCTCGACAACGACGGCATCGCCCGGCGCCACGAGCCGCGCCGGCTTGTCGGCCACCGATCCGTTGACCAGTACCCGATTCGCACCGATGAGTGTCTGGGCCTCGGTGCGACTGGTCGTCAGCTCCCGTCGAACGAGTTCGGCGTCGAGCCGACGGCGCGTGACCACCGATGCTCAGCTGGGGGTCGAACGAGGAGCCGCAGCCTTCTTGGCCGGCGCCTTCTTCTTGGCTGCAGCCTTCTTCTTGGCCGGCGCCTTCTTCGTTGCAGCCTTCTTCTTGGCCGGCGCCTTCTTCGTTGCAGCCTTCTTCTTGGCCGGCGCCTTCTTCGCTGCAGCCTTCTTCTTGGCCGGCGCCTTCTTCGCTGCAGCCTTCTTCTTGGCCGGCGCCTTCTTCGCTGCGGGCGTCGTCGCCGGAGACGCTGCGGTCTCGGTCTTGACGCGCTCGGCGATCTTCTCGGCCAGTTCCTCGAAGCGGTCCTCGAGTTCGTCGAAACGCTCCGACAGCCACGTCATCTGCTTGGAGAACTCGCGCTGGACGTTGTCGCTGACGCGATCGGACGTCTCTCGAGTGCGCTCGAGCAGGGTCTGCACGGCCTTCTCGGTGTCGGCCCGACGCACCTGGCCGGCCTTGACGAGCGACGTGACGATCGCCTCGGCTTGCTTCCGAGACGCGTCGGAAAACTCGACGCCCGCATCGACGAGTCGCTGAACAGTGGTGTTTGCCATGTCGGAAGACTACTGCTCACTCGCTCCAGCGGTGACCAGACGGCGCGCGACGGCTGCAAGGTCGTCGACGTCGAGGTCGACGCGCTGTGCCGCGTCGACGACATCCCCCGGTGCGGTCACGCCGGTTCGCACGAGGGCGAAGCGACAACAGAGTCGGGCGGCGAAGCGTCCGTCGGTCTCCGGGCGGTCACCGACCATCACGATGCGACCAGGATCGAGCCCATCTCGACCCGCCCCGAGCGTCGACTCAACGAGAGCCGCCATCGGCGCGAAGGGCTTGCCGGCGATGACCGGATCGATGCCCGATGCCGACGCAACGGCCGCCAGGATGGATCCACCCCCGGGCAGGAGACCCGTCGGCGTCGGGAACGTGCTGTCGGAGTTGGTGCCGATCAGCCGACCACAGGCCCGTGCGGCACTCGCTGCGACGGCGAGTCGGCCGTAGTCGAAGTCACGGTGCATGCCCACCACCACGGCATCGACGTGGCCATCGATCGCCGCTCCGGTGTTGGCGACCGTCTGCGCTCCACGTCGTTCGAGCGCCTCCACGACCCCCGGTCCGGCGGCGACGAGCACTCGTTGGCCCGGCTCGACGAGCAGCGCGGCGGCCGACGCCGAACCGAGCACGTCACCGCGAGAAGGAATGCCGACCGCCGCCAGCGCACGTTCGTGGTCGTCGAGCGTCGATGCGGAGTTGTTGGTGACGAACAGCACGCGTCGATTCGCTGCTCGCAAATTCGCGATCGCCTCGGCCGACCCGGCGATCGGTTGATGGGCCAGCCAGATGACACCGTCGAGATCGCACAACACCGTCTCGATGTTGTCGAACCAGTCGTCCACCGGAGTGATCGTTGCAGTTGCGACGCTGCGCCGTGACATCCTGTCGTGGTGCCACGCTTCACGCCGTTTCCCGCCCTCCGCTACAGCGACGCCGACCTCGACGACCTGATCGCTCCGCCGTACGACGTCCTGTCCGACGCCGACCTCGACGACCTCGCTGCTCGGAGCCCGTGGAACATCACCCACGTCGACGTGCCCCGCGAGACGGCAGGTTCCGGACGCTACGACGCTGCCGGCGAAACGCTACGCGACTGGATCGCCGCCGGAGTGATCACCTCTGACCCATCGCCAACTTTCACCATCTACCGCATGCGCTTCACCGACGCGTCGGGCACGGCGCGTGACATCGCCGGGGTGCTCGGCGGCCTCGAAGTCGTCGACGACGGTGCCGGAGGTGTGCTCCCGCACGAGCGCGTGACCCCCAAGGCATCG
>JBGTCW010000082.1:0-7171 GCA_041748635.1 Ilumatobacteraceae bacterium
ACATGGCGAACGACTCGGTGAGCTCGACGCCGATGGCCGCGGTGGCGTCGAGGAGCTCGAAGAGCGCTGCCTTCTCGGTGTGATCGGGCTGGCTCGGATAGCCGGGGGCGGGACGGATGCCTCGGAACGACTCCTTGAGCAACTCGGTCGGCGTGAACGACTCGTCGGGTGCGTACCCCCACAACTCGGTGCGGACCCGCTCGTGGATGCGCTCCGCGAACGCCTCGGCGATGCGGTCGGCGAGTGCCTTGAGCAGGATGGAGGAGTAGTCGTCGTTGGCGGCCTCGAATCGCTCGGCGATGGCGATCTCCTCCGGGCCAGCGGTGACGACGAAGCCACCCACCCAGTCGGCGACACCCGATGCAGCGGGTGCAACGAAATCGCTGAGCGACAGGTTCGGGCGACCGTCGGTCTTGGTCGCCTGCTGGCGGATGCCGTACATGCGGGCTCGTTCGGCACTGCGGGTCTCGTCGGCGTACACCACGACGTCGTCGCCGTCGGCGTGCGCGGGCCAGAAGCCGACGACCGCCTTGGGTCGGAACCAGTGCTCGGACACGATCAGCTCGAGCATCGCGAGCGCATCGTCGTACAGCGGCTTGGCGGCGTCGGCGAACTCGGCGTCGGTGAGGACTTCGGGGAACTTGCTGCGGATGCCCCAGGTACGAAAGAACGGCGTCCAGTCGATGTAGGGCACCAGCTCGGCGACGTCGTAGTCGTCGAACACGCGCGTGCCGATGAACGTCGGCTCGGTGATCGTGGTGTCGTCGAACGTGGCGTCGAGACGGTTGGCGCGGGCAACGTCGAGCGTCACCCGATCGCGTTCCACGACGGCGCGTGCGTGCGACTCGACGACGCGTGCGTATTCGACCTCGAGGTCGGCGAGGAATCCGTCGCGCTGCGTGTTCGACAGCAGCGCCGAGATCACACCCGACGCGCGGCTGGCGTCGCCGACGTGGACGACCGGGCCGTGATAGGCGGGGTCGATCCTCAGGCTCGTGTGCAGACGGCTCGTCGTGGCGCCGCCGATGAGGAGCGGCGTCGTGAAGCCGAGCCGTTCCATCTCCGTGGCGACGCGGACCATCTCGTCGAGCGACGGCGTGATCAGACCGGACAGTCCGATGATGTCGACGTCACGCTCCTTTGCCGTGTCGAGGATCGTCTGCGTTGGCACCATCACGCCGAGGTCGATCACCTCGTAGTTCGAGCAGCCGAGCACGACACCGACGATGTTCTTGCCGATGTCGTGGACGTCGCCCTTCACGGTCGCGAGCAACACGGTGCCCGCCTTCGACGCCGCGCCGTCCTCGCCTTCCGCCTCGATGAACGGGGTGAGATACGCGACGGCCTGCTTCATGACGCGGGCCGACTTGACGACCTGCGGCAGGAACATCTTGCCCGCGCCGAACAGGTCGCCGACGGTGTTCATCCCGCTCATCAACGGACCTTCGATCACGTCGACGGCACGATCGGTGGCGGCGCGAGCTTCCTCGACGTCAGCTTCGATGAACACGGTGATGCCGTTGACGAGTGCGTGGTCGATTCGTCGAGCCACCTCCCACGAGCGCCACTCGGCGACGGCGGGATCGACGGTCCCGGCGCCGTTGCCGGCGAAGCGGGCGGCGGCTTCGAGGAGCCGTTCGGTGGCGTCGTCGCGGCGGGCGAGCACGACGTCCTCGCACAGCTCACGCAGCTCGGGGTCGATCTGGTCGTACACGGCCAACTGGCCGGCGTTGACGATGCCCATCCGCATGCCCGCCTCGACGGCCTTGAGGAGGAACACCGAGTGCATCGCCTCGCGAACCGGTTCGTTGCCACGGAACGAGAACGACAGGTTCGACACACCGCCGGAGATGTTGACGTACGGCAACTCGTCGGTGATCGTCTTGGTCGCTTCGAGGAAGTCGAGTCCGTACCGGTTGTGTTCCTCGATGCCGGTGGCGATCGCGAAGATGTTGGGGTCGATGATGATGTCGTCGGGCGGGAAGCCCACCTCGTCGATCAGGAGGTGATAGGCACGACGGGCGATCTCGACCTTGCGCTCGACCGTGTCGGCTTGGCCGACCTCGTCGAAGGCCATCACGATCACCGCGGCGCCGTAGTCGAGGCAGATGCGAGCCTGAGCAAGGAATTGCTCTTCGCCCTCCTTCATCGAGATCGAGTTGACGATCGGCTTGCCCTGCACGCACTGCAATCCGGCTTCGATCACCTCGAACTTCGACGAGTCGATCATGATCGGCACCCGAGCGATGTCGGGCTCCGACGCGATCAGGTTGAGGAACGTCGTCATCGCCTGCACGCCGTCGATCAGCCCGTCGTCCATGTTGACGTCGATGATCTGGGCGCCGCTCTCGACCTGCTGCAGGGCGACGACGAGCGCCTCGCCGTACTCGTTGTCCTTGATCAGGCGACGGAACTTCGCCGAGCCGGTGATGTTGGTGCGTTCGCCGACGTTGACGAACGGGATGTCGTCCGTGAGCGCGAAGGGCTCGAGGCCCGACAGCTCGAGTCGGGGTGTGCGGGTGGGAACGATGCGCGGCGCCTTGCCCTCGACGGCGCCAGCGATCGCGGCGATGTGACCCGGGGTCGTGCCGCAGCACCCGCCGACGACGTTGACGAGCCCGGCATCGGCGAACTCACCGACGAACGCTGCGGTCTGCGCGGGCGTCTCGTTGTAGCCACCGAGCTCGTTGGGCAGCCCCGCGTTCGGATATGCGCACACGAGCGTTTCGGCCACGGTGGCGAGTTCGAGCACGTGGGGACGCATCTCCTCGGCACCGAGCGCACAGTTGAGTCCCACGGTGAGCGGGCGGGCGTGGCGGATCGACTGCCAGAACGCGGCCGGGGTCTGGCCCGACAGCGTGCGACCCGAACGGTCGGTGATCGTGCCCGAGATCATCAGCGGCAACTGGGTGCCGTGGAGGTTCATCGCCCGCCGACAGGCGACGATCGCCGCCTTGGCGTTCAGCGTGTCGAAGATGGTCTCGACCAGGATCGCATCGACCCCGCCGCGCAGCAGTGCTTCGATCTGCTCCTGGTAGGCGTCGGCGAGCGCCCCGAACGTGATCGCTCGGTAGCCGGGGTCCTCGACCTTCGGCGACAACGACAGGGTCATGTTGGTCGGGCCGACGGCACCGGCAACGAACCGACGGCGACCGTCGATGCCGTGTGCTTCCTCGGCGGCCTCGCGTGCGAGGCGTGCGGCGACCTCGTTGAGTTCGACGACCTGGTCGACGGTGTCGTAGTCGTGCTGCGACACCCGGTTGGCCGAGAACGTGTTGGTCTCGACGATGTCGGCGCCGGCGAGGAAGTAGTCGAGGTGGATCTTGCGCATTGCGTCGGGCTGCGTCAGCGTGAGCAACTCGTTGTTGCCGGCGAGGTCGCAGCCGTGGTCACAGAAGCGATCGCCGCGGAACGCCTCGTCGGAGAGCCCGAGCGTCTGGATCTCGGTGCCCATCGCGCCGTCGAGCACGACGATGCGCTCGCGAGCGATCTCGGCGATCGGGTGATCATGAAAGGGAAGGTCGTGCCTGAGGTGCTGGGCGGGGGTCATGCGACTTCTCTCTGAGCGTGCCGAGCGTTCTGTGCGACCGGGAGCGTGCGGTTGGTTGCGAGCCAGACGGTGACGGTCAGGCCGTCCTGGCCGGCGGGCGGATCGACATCGGTGATCGATGGGCAATCGAATCCTGCGGAGTCGAACCAGTCGACGAGTTGCTGGTGGGTGAATCCGAGGCGGCGATGCGCAGCGGCGCGCAGGAAGTCGTGACGGTGCGGTGCGAAGTCGACGACGAGCAGCCGGCCGCCCGGCGCGACGAGACGAGCAGCTTCGGTGATCGCCCGGGCAGGGTCGTCGAGGTAGTGGAGCACCTGGTGGATGACGACGAGATCGAAGCTCGCTGCGTCGAGCGGCGGGCTGTGGACGTCACCCTGGCGCAGCTCCCAGTTGACGACACCGGCACGCTCGAGGTTGGCGCGAGCGACCGACAGCATCGAATGGCTCGTGTCGATGCCGACGGCTCGTTCCGCACGATGAGCGAGCAACTGCAACATGCGACCGGTGCCGGTCCCGACGTCGAGGACTCGCCCGAGCGGTTCGGCGCCGACGGCTCCCACGATCGCAGCTTCGACGGTGTCGGCGGCGGCGTGCAGCGAGCGTTCCTCGTCCCAGATCTCCGCGATCCGTTCGAAGTACTCGCTGGCGGCATCGGCGCGCCGCGCCCGCACGACGTCGAGACGGGCTCGGTCGGCGGCAACGACCGAGTCGTTGTCGGCGTCGTCGGTGGCCTCCAACGCCGCGCCGACGAGCGCAGCGCCGTCGCCGATCTCGACGGTACGGAAGAACACCCACGTCCCTTCGCGATGCTTCGTCACGAGGCCCGCCTCGACCAGGACCCGCAGATGCCGCGAGACCCGAGGCTGAGATTGGCCGAGGATCTCGGTCAGGTCGGTCACGGTCAGTTCGCCGTGACGCAGCACCGCAAGGATTCGTACCCGCGATTCCTCGGCGATGGCGCGGAGCGCGTCGAGCACGCCGTCGAGATGCATGGTCGCAGCATATAAAGATATGTGCATGTCTGCAATACCCACTCCTGAGTTGTACGGTCAGGGACATGGCAGCGGTGTTTCACCTCGGGTTGACGGCAGACATGTTGCAGGGCGCGACGTTGGCGATCGTGCCGGGCGATCCGGCGCGGGTCGAGCGCATCGCAGCCACCATGGACCGCCACGAATTCCTGGCCGCTCACCGCGAGTTCACGTCGTATCTCGGCTGGCTCGGCGAGACGCCGGTGGTCGTGTGCTCGTCAGGGATCGGCGGACCTTCGACGTCGATCGCCGTCGAGGAGCTGGCGCAGTTGGGGGTTCGGACGTTCCTGCGGGTCGGGACCACCGGCGGCATCCAGCCGCACCTGCAGCCCGGCGACGTGATCGTGACGACGGGGGCCGTGCGCCTTGACGGCGCGAGCCTGCACTTCGCGCCGATGGAGTTTCCAGCGGTCGCCGACTTCGCATGCACGACAGCGCTGGTCGAAGCGGCCCGATCGCTCGGCGTCGAACCGCACGTCGGCGTCACCGCATCGTCGGACACCTTCTACCCCGGCCAGGAGCGGTACGACACCTACTCGGGTCGGGTCACACGACGATTCCAGGGCAGTCTCGACGAGTGGCAGGCAATGGGCGTGCTCAACTACGAGATGGAGGCGGCCACGCTGTTCACGATGTGTGCGTCGTCGGGTCTGCGGGCCGGATGCGTGGCCGGGGTGCTGGTCAACCGCACGCAGCAGGAGACACCGGACGAGGCAACCGCGCAGCGCATCGAGTCGACCACCGTGGCTGTCGTGGTCGAAGCGGCTCGCCTACTCGTCGGCTGAGTCGGTTACGTCGACGAGGCCACCACATCGTTGGCTGCGACGAACGCTCGGTACAGATCGAGCAACGATTGCTTCTGGGTGTCGGTGAGGCGGTCATCGGTGGCGATCGCCGACTCGGTCGAGCGCACGCTGGCGGCGAGGTCGTGTCGACCCAAGTAGGCAAGCAGCTTGTCGCTCGGCACGTTGAGCGCCTGAGCGAGACCGTTCAACACCCGGACCGACGGCTCGTGGAGGCCGCGTTCGAGTTGGCTCAGGTACGCGTCGGAGAGGTCGGCGAGGCGAGCGAGTTCGCGCTGCGACAGGTCGGCGATGCGTCGCTGACTCTTGATGAACTCCCCGAGCGCAGCGACGCCACGCTGGGTTCGTGAATCGGTGGTCTCGTCCATCGTCGTTCAGCCTACGACGGCGATGCCGGCCGAACCTGGGGGTGGTCCGGCGGCACCGCCATCGAGGCACCGGCTCACTTGGAGGCGGCGGTCTTCTTGGCCACGGTCTTCTTGGCCGCGGTCTTCCTGGCGGGGCGCTTCTTGGCGGGGCGCTTCGCGGCGGCGGTCTTCGTGGCGGGGCGCTTCGCGGTCGCAACGACAACCTTGGCGTTGTCGGCGGTGATCATCTCGACGACGCGCTGGTTGAGGTCGCGGTTGAGCGACACCGCCCGCTCGACGAACTCGAGGTAGCGCTCGCCGGCGACGGCAGGCGTCGGGAGGCGATCGGCCAGGGGAAGTTCGACCTTGATCTGCTCGGCGATGCGGTCGGCCGTGGTCACGGCCACCTCGACGATGCGACGGTTGGTGTCGAGCACGGCATCGAGGACCTGGTCGCTCGTGGACGTGAACCGCTCGGTGTTGTCGGTGACCACCGTGCTGAAGGCATCGTTGACGGTCGTCGTCGCCGAGTCGGCGAACTTGTTGATCTGCTCGAACATGTCGAACTCCTTTGATTGGGTGAGGTGTGATGGGGTGATGGGTGAATCAGTCGGCGGGTCGGGCGGATTGCTCGACGTGCCATTGCTGTGCTAACTATATCACGCACTGCGTGATACGCAACCCCGCTGCATGAAATATCTCGCACATGGCGGACCGGTTCACGAAACACGGTGCGCCAGGCGCCGTCGCTGGCGTAACGTTGCGGGGTGGGAGGAATTCGTCTGCCTCATCGGGCGAGCGCGGCAACCTGGGCGGTCGTTGCCGTGTTCGCACTTGCCGCCTGCAACGGCGACGATGCTGCGTCCTCTGGCGTCGTCGACACCGCCGACGCCATCGCGGCCATGGTGACCTGGCAGGCCGAAGAGCAGGAGCCGGTGCTCGACGACAACGGCGAGGCCCAGCTGCCGGTCATCTTCGTGGTGGCGGGCGACGGCGCCGACATCGACGTCGGCGTGCAGGCATCGGTCGCCGAGGCGATGGTCGATACCGCCACCGTTCGCTTCGCCGATGACGTCGACGACACCTTCGATTCCGGGTTCGAGAACCAGCCCGTCCGCGACGACGGCGTCCTTCTCCTGGTGGGCCCGATGCCCGACGCCGCCGAAACGATCACCATCGACCTCGACCGCTACGAAGCTGTCGACGAGTGGGAAACGCTGCAGCTCGAGATCACCGCTGGCACGACGGACGACAGCGACGGCAGCCCACCGCTGGCATCGGTCACGTCGGTGACGCAGCTCTGATCAGCGAGTCGGCGAGCTGCAACGCCTGCACGACGTCGGGCTCGCGCACCACTTCGTCGATGTCGATGGCCCGTCGGCGGAGCTCGTCGAGTCGGCACCGTTCGCCGACGTCGGCTGGCGCTCGCGCGACGCTGTG
>JBGTCW010000083.1:0-1577 GCA_041748635.1 Ilumatobacteraceae bacterium
CTCCGCTGCGACGCATGTTGGCCACCGCGATCGCACAGAGCGCAAGCACGATGGCGCCGAAGATGACGAAGGCGGGATTCTCGTTCTGCTCGCGTGCGCTGCGAGCGCCGACATCGATGCCGAAGATCGTCGGGTCCTTGATGTAGGCGGGAACGCCGGCACGCAACTGCGTGATCACGTCGTTCTCGAAGTACAGACCCTGGAGCGCGACCGCGGCGGCGATGGTGACCACCGCGAGCTGGACCCCTCGTATTCGAACCGCGGGGAGTCCGACGACCAGCCCGACGACCACAGCCGCACCGATACCGATCGCCCCGGCGATCGGCCAGGCCAGACCAGGGCCTGTCACGGGCACCAGGTTCGAACCTCGACCGATGCCGTCGGCCATCATGCGTGCGGTGACGAAGGCGGCGATTCCGGCGAACGACATCTGCGCCAGCGAGATCTGGCCGGTGTAGCCGGTGAGCAGCACGATCGACAGCATGACGATCGAGATCACCAGCCCGGTCTGGATCGAGTTGGCGAACCGGGTACGACCGCCCGCGTCCTCGAACACGAACGCCAGCAACGTCAGGACCGTCACCCAGACCACAGCGTGCTCGAAGATGCGCTTGGGCTCCGGAGCGATGGGGAGTCTCCTCTCCTCCACCGCTCCACGGATCGGCAGCGACTTGCCGCGCACGAAGAGCACCACGATGATCACGAGCAGCGGCAGGAAGTTGCGCACACCCGTCTGCATCCAGTTGAAGCTGCCGGAGAACCAGTCGGACTTGTTGACGTCGAGCAGCGTCTGCACGGCGCCGAGCGCGAGTCCGCCGGCAACGGCGATCGGTATCGACCGCAACCCGCCGATCAGCGCCGCAGCGAGCGCCGGCACGATCAGAGCGGTGAGCCCGACCGGCGTGATCGTGCCCTGGATGGGTCCGACGACGATCACGGCGAGGGTGCCGAGCACCGACGCGATCACCCAGTTGATGGCAGCGATGCGCTGTGGCGAATACCCCAGCAGCACCGCACCCTTCTCGTTGCCTGCCGCAGCCCGCGTCGACACGCCGAAACGCGTGAACCGGTAGCCGGCCCAGACGATCGCCCCAGCGAGCACAGCGAACGCGACGACGTAGACAGCGTTGCGTGGGAACACCTTGTCCAGCCCGAGGAAGTTCTGGATCGGATCGGTGGGCACGATGCTGCGAGGCTGGGGGAACGCGTTACCGAAGTTGATGAGCGCCACACCCTGGAGGTACAGCGCGAGGCCGAGTGAGGCGACGACCTTGCCGAGCGGAGCGGCGTTGCGCAGCGGCCGGAAGATCAAGAAGTGCACACCGAGGCCGAGCGCGACGGCCATGGCCAGTGCGAGTATGAGCGAGGGGACCATCGGCCAGGACCCGCTGTCGGACAGCGTGATGCGCACCGGCAGATTGAGCGCCTTGGTTGGGAGGAAGTCGACCCATGGAAAGAAGAATTCGCCGCGGTTCCAGGCCGTGTCGAAGGTGAACATGCCGTACATGGCCATGGCGCCGTAGCCGAAGTTGATGACGCCGGATCCCTTGTACGAGACGACGAGGCCGGCGCCGAGC